>DASSGC010000202.1:0-3330 GCA_035693765.1 Acidimicrobiales bacterium | reverse complement strand
ACGACGGCGAGGCGGACGCCGGCGACGGCGGCGACGACGCCACCACCACCACGGCTCCGGTCGGCCTGCCCGCCGGCTACGAGGGCTACACCAGCGACGTCTACGCCGACGAGGCCCACTGGCTGTGCAAGCCCGGCCTCGACGACGACGTGTGCAGCCGTGACCTCGACGCCACCGCGGTCGCGGCCGACGGGACGACCGAGCAGATCACCCACGAGGCCGACCCCGACGCCCCGATCGACTGCTTCTACGTCTATCCGACCACCAGCCGGGACGAGACCCCCAACAGCGACTTCGAGCCCGGCGAGGGGCAGGAGATCAGCACCGTCTACAACCAGGTGGCCAGGCTCACCTCGGCCTGCCGCGTGTACGCCCCGATCTACCGGCAGGTGACGCTCGGGATGATCGGCGGCGGGGCCCGCCCCACCGACGGCACCGACCCCCGGGCCGTCGCCTACGGCGACGTGGTCGACGCCTTCAAGCACTACATCGCCAACGACAGCGACGGGCGGGGTTTCGTGCTGATCGGGCACTCCCAGGGTGCCGGCCTGCTCAGCCGCCTGATGGCGGACGAGATCGACGGCGAGCCGCTGCTCCGCGACCGGCTGGTGTCGGCCTACATCCTCGGATCCGGGGTGCACGTGCCCGAGGGCGAGGTGGTCGGTGGCGATTTCGCCAACATCCCCCTGTGCGAGCAGCCGGACCAGACGGGGTGTGTCGTCTCGTACGCGTCGTTCCGGTCGACGAGCCCGCCGCCCGCCGGGAGCTTCTTCGGCCGGGCGGACGACACGGGTCCCGCCGCCTGCGTCAACCCCGCCGACGTGGCGGGCGGGCCGGCGTCCCTGCACCCCTACTTCCTCCTGACCCCGCCCGCGGGCACGCTGCTCGGCGGCACCTCGTTCATCAACCCGTTCGCCGACCCGGCACGGACGACGGAGATCACCACCCCGTGGGTGACCTACCCCGACTTCGTGGAGGCGGAGTGCGTGACCGAGGGCGACTACACGTACCTGCGGCTGACCGTCCGGTCGGACCCGTCCGACGCGCGGACCGACGACATCGGCGGCGACCTCAGCCCCGAGTGGGGCATGCACCTCATCGACGCCAACGTGGCCATGGGCGACATCGAGAGCCTGGTCGCCCGGCAGGCGGAGGCCTACACGGGCTGACTGCGGCGGCCGCCGGTTCAGGGTGCCCCGGGCTCGGCGCTCCGGGCGAGCACGCCCTCGCGGGTGGGGACGCGCCAGCCGACGTACCAGGTGCCGACGGCACCGGCGCCGAGCACGAGGAACGCCAGGGGATGGCCGAGCCGCCAGGCGCTCAGCGAGCAGGCGGCCAGCATGACCGCGATGGCCAGCACCTTGGCCCGGCGCGGCATGCCGAGTCCCGCCCGGTGGTCGCGCACCAGCGGTCCCACCTTGGGCAGGCCGAGCACCCAGGCCTCGAAGCGCGGGCTCGACCGGGCGAAGCAGGCGGCGGCCAGGACGAAGAAGCCGGTCGTGGGCAGGCCGGGCACGACGATCCCGACCGTGCCGAGCGCCACGGCGACCCAGCCCACCGCCAGGAGGCCGACCCGGCGCACCGCCCCTACCCCAGCAGGCTGAGGACGTCTTCGACCATCAGCACCATGAGGAGCGCGATGACGGTGAGCGCCAGCGCGGTGTAGCCCCACCGCCACTTGTGGTCGGCGGCCCAGAAGCGCCGGATGGTCAGGACGTTCGAGCCGACGGCCACGACGCCGACGGGGATGCCGATCGCCGGGCCGACGCCGGCGGCGAGCCCCAGGGCGGGCGCCACGAAGGGCAGCACGATGTAGGTGAGCAGGCACCGGGTCGCCGACACGAGGATCGACGTCGAGAAGGCCCGCTGGGCCGCGTTCTCGGGCGCTGCGGGGCCGTCGGGGATGCGGAGGAAGCGCCGCACCGCGATGTCGGCGGCCGGGCGGGCGACGGTGGCCACGTTCTGCACGCCCTGAAGGTTACGCGCCGGTCGTGCCGACCGCCCAAGCCCGGTCGCGGCCGTGGCACGTGTCACGGCGCCGGGTTCGCCGCCGGGACCGGCGTGGCGGGCGGCCCGGTCGCGGCCCCGCCGACCGTCTCGTCGAGGTACACGACGACGTGGTAGGCGCCGGCGTTGCGCGTGTCGCCCCGCAGCTCGTCGTCGATGGCGGCGCTCCGCTCGGCGACGTCGTCGATGCCGATCCTGCCGGCGTTCCCCGCGGTCTCGAGCTCCCGCCGCTCGGCCTCGAGCTCGCGCATCCGGTCGAGCGGGATGGCGGACCACTCGGCGATGACCCGCGTCCCCGGCTGGTCGGCGACGGTGTCGACGACCTTGTCGACCGCGACCACCAGGCGGACCTCGAACGCGCCGGCCACGACCCGGTGGCGGCCGAACAGGTCGGCCCGGGCGCCGTCGACCCGGGCGTCGACGCCGGCCTTCTCGAGCGCGAGGACCAGGCCGCGGGCGTGCCAGGCCCCGCTCTGGAACACGTCGTCGATGGCGACCTGGCCGTCGACGTCGCCCACCTCGTCGAGCACCTCGGGGATGAGCTCGTTCATCGCCTCGGTGTCACCGCCCTGCGGGCTGCCGGCGGTGGCGGCCGTGTAGCCGTTGACGACGCACAGGGCGGTGAGCGCGGCCAGCGAGGCGGGCACCAGGATCCGGCGCTCGGCCCGGGGCCACCGCTCGGCCACGACCAGCCACACCACCCAGGCGAGGGCCACCAGCCCGACGAGGCCGGGGATGAAGGTCCAGCGCAGCCGGTAGTCGAAGGCCGAGCCGACCGTGCGGGCGACGGCAGCGACGCCGAGCACGACGGTGACGGCCAGGGTGGCCACGAGGGCACGGCCGCTGCGCGTGCCGCGCCGCCACAGGACCACCAGGGCGACGACGACCGCGAGGCCGAGCACGGGCACGGGGGCGCCGTACATGTACGGCGACTCGCCGGTGAGCGGGTTGAACGGCTTCTTGACGGTCAGCCACTCGGGTACCAGGGCGAACTGGGCCGATATGACCCGCCAGCCCTCGCTCACCGTGTGGACGCCGTCCTCGCCGGCATGGAACCAGCGGACGATCGAGGTCAGGTTGCCCGGGGTGTGGACCAGCTCGTCGACGAACGGCGGGAGCCACAGCACGCCCAAGGCGACGGCGGTGACGAGGCCGGCCCACTGCAGCCGGGTCCGGCCCGGCGCGGAGCGACCCTCGGCGCCGACGTCCGTGCGGGTGCCGACCGCAGTGCCGGGGGCGGTGCCGACCGCGGTGTCGGGGGCGGTGCCGACCGCGGTGTCGGGGGCGGTGCCGACCGCGGTGGCGGGGGCGGTGCCGACCGCG
>DASSGC010000201.1:0-6380 GCA_035693765.1 Acidimicrobiales bacterium | reverse complement strand
CGAGGAGGAACAAGCGCTTCATGGCAGCACCTTCCGACGCTGGGCAGTCGGTCGCGGCGCCCGCACGGCCCACACCACGCCAGGACGGGTCGCGCCGGCATCAACGCTGCGCCCGGCCGCATCGCCTGTCAAGGTGCAGGGAACGCACGTTCGCAACTCGTCGCCCCGAGCCTGGGCGCGCTAGACAGCGACCCGGACCGCGGACGCGACGCGAGGAGGACGGATGATCGAGACGGTCATCGAGCGGTGGCACCAGCACCTGCGGGGCGAGCTTCCCGGCGGGCTCGACGCGCTGCTCGCCGACGACGTCGTGTTCTACTCGCCGGTGGTCTACACCCCCCAGCGGGGCAAGCCCATCACGACGCTCTACCTCGAGGCGGCCGGCCAGACGCTCCCCGGGGCCACGTCCCCGGGCGCGCCCGGCGGCGGTGATGGCGGCGGCTTCCACTACACGAAGCAGGTCATGTCCGGCGACACGGCGGTCCTCGAGTTCGAGACCACGGTCGAGGGCAAGTACGTGAACGGCGTCGACATCATCCGCTGCGACGCCGCGGGCCGCATCGTGGAGTTCCGCGTGATGATCCGCCCGTTGCAGGCCGTCAACGTCGTGCACGAGCAGATGCGGGCCGCGCTGGAACGCATGAAGCCGGCCGGCTGAGCGACCGTCAGTGGCCGCGCCCGGCGGGCTCGGCATCGAGCAGGTGACCCAGGAGCCGCGCACGCTCGGCGAAGGTGGCGATGAGCCGGTGCAGGTAGCTGTCGGGCACCTCGTCGACCCGGTCGGGGAGGTCCAACTCGACCCGGGCCACGCCGGGCTCCGCCGCGAGGACCCGTGCACCCTCTGCGGTCAGCATGTCGATCGTGACCGCGTTCTTCCACTGGACGTAGCAGACGAACGTGCGGATGCCGGTCCCGACGGCCCGCTCGCCGAGCGTGCGGGTGAGCAGGGTGCCGATCCCGCGCCGCTGGTGGTCGTCCACCACGACGACGGCGACCTCGGCCAGCGCCGGGTCGGCGGGATCGCGGACGTAGCGGCCGACGCCGACGCCGTTCGGCGGGGGTCGGCCGGGCAGGATGGCGACCACGGCGAAGTGGTCGCGGTAGTCGATGTTGGTCAGGTACTCGAGCTCGTCCGGATCCAGCTCGTCGTGCAGGTCGAAGAAGCGCGAGCGGCGGGACTCCGGCGACAGGCCCGTGAAGGCCGCCGCCAGCTCGAAGCGGTCGCCGTACCGCAACGGACGGATCTCGACGATCTCGCCGTCGAGCAGCACGTGCCGCTGCGTCAGCGACTCGGCCAGCGGCGTCGGGCAGGCCTCGCAGGTGCCACGGCGCGGGCAGCCGGGGCAGCCGAGGCTGTCGACCTCGGCGCCCCGACCGCCGTCCTCCCAGCACCGGCCGCAATGGCCGCAGACCGCCCGCCGGGCCGTCGCCCAGCCGGAGGGTTGCAGGTCATCGGAACCGCACGCTGGGCAGGTGCGGCCGTCATCCATACATCTCCTCGATGAGGTAGTCGTAGCTCTTGGCCACCACCATGCGCCGCACCTTGAGGGTGGGCGTGAGCTCACCGGACGCGATGGTCAGGTCGCGGGGCAGGACCGCGAAGGTGCGGATGGACTCCGCCTTGGACACCGAGCGGTTTGCGGCGTCGACCGCCGCCTGGAGCTCGGCTCGCAGGTCGGGGCGATCGAGGAGGACGGGCATGTCCAGCCCGTCGAGCCCCTGGTCCGACGCCCAGACGGTCAGCTCCTCCTCGTCGAGCGCCAGCATGGCGGCCACGAACGGCCGCTGATCGCCGACGACGACGGCCTGGCTGATCAACGGGTGCGCCCGGAGGTGATCCTCCAGCGGGGCCGGCGCCACGTTCTTGCCGGCCGCGGTGACGATCAGCTCCTTCTTGCGCCCGGTGATCCGCAGGAAGCCATCGGCGTCGAGCTCGCCGATGTCGCCGGTGCGGAACCATCCGTCGGCGTCGAAGGTATCGGCGGTCGCCGCCTCGGCCCGCCAGTAGCCCTCGAAGACCTGCGGGCCCCTGGCCAGGATCTCACCGTCGCCCGCGATGCGGATCGTCGTCCCGGCGAGCGGGCGGCCGACCGTGCCAGGCTTCCAGCCGCCCGCGTGGTTGAGGGTGAGGGTCGGGCTGGTCTCGGTGAGGCCGTAGCCCTCGAACACCCGCACGCCCACGCCGTTGAAGAAGTGGGTGAGCCGCTCGCCCAGCGGGCCCCCGCCGCTCACCGCGAAGCGCAGGCGGCCACCGAACGCCTCCTGGATCTTGCGGTAGACGACCGGCCCGAACAGCGTGTGCTCGACGGTGGTGACCGGACGCATGCGGCCCGCCGTCGCGTTCTCCGACCAGCGGATGGCCACGTCCTCGGCCTTGCGGAAGATGGACCCGTGGCCCTCGGCGTAGGCCCGGTGCTCGGCCTTGTTGAACACCTTCTCGAACACGCGCGGCACCGACACCACCAGCGTCGGCCGGGCGAGCGACAGCTCCTCGGGCACGTGCGCCATGTCGGTGGCGAAGGCGAGCTTGGTACCCCACTCGACGCAGACGAGGGCGATGATCTTGGCCAGCGTGTGGGCGAGGGGCAGGAAGAGCAGGCTGACCTCGTCGTCGGTGAGCATCGGCCGCACCGCCTCCAGGTTCTGGAGCACGTTGGTGCGGAGGTTCCGGTGGGTCTGCATGCAACCCTTGGGCCGTCCGGTGGTGCCGGACGTGTAGACGATGGTCGCGAGTTGGTCGACCGTGACCGCCGCCAGGCGGGCATCGAGGGCGTCGTCGTCGACGTCGCCACCGCGCGCCACGAGGTCGTCGAGGCCGCCCTCGTCGATGACGACCGCCTCGCGGCAGTCCGTCGTGTGCGGGTGGACGGCGTCGACCATCTCCCGCATCTCCGGCGTCTCGACCACGGCGAGGACCGCGCCGCTGTCGCTGAGGATCCACTCGACCTGCTCGATCGACGATGTCTCATAGATCGGGACCGTGACCGCGCCGGCGGCCAGGATCGCGTAGTCGACCACCAGCCACTCCAGCCGGGTGTGGGACATGATGGCGACCCTGTCTCCCGGCCGCACGCCGCTGGCGAGGAGGCCCTTGGCCAGCATCCGGATGCGCCCGTAGAGCTCACGGGCGGTCACGTCGACGAACTCGTCGCCCACCCTGGTCGCCGCGATGGGGCGGTCGGGCGAGCTCTCGGCCCACCGGATGACCGGTTCGAGCAGGTGCGCAGTCGGAGCGATCGGGGTCAGCGTCGGGCCGACCGCCATCCTGAGTGTCGGGGTGTCGTGGTCGTCAGTCATGCGGAGCTCGTTCCTGTGGTGGGTCCTGTGCCTTTCCTGGCGAAGGCCGGCCGGTGCCTGGCCGGCGTCCTGGCCGTCGAGCCGGACCGGCGGGTGCGCCCGCGGCGCACCGCCACGCCGGCGCCGACGGCCAGGCTCAGGGCCGCGCCCGCCGCAAGGGCGAGCGGCAGCCAGACCTTCGCGGCGAGCACCTGGCGGCGCATCGACCGGGCCTCGTCAGCGATGTCGGCGACCGAGGCCGGGGTCTGCTCGTAATCGAACTGGAACAGCTGGGTGGCCGGTGCGCTGGAGAGGCCGCCGAGCGCGGCGCTCGCCGCCGTGGCCTCGGGGATGCCGGGGTAGTGGGCGAGCACACCCTGCAGCGTGGGCAGGCTGGTCAGCACCGGGCGGGCGCCGACGGTCTCGGCGTTGGCCACCCTCACCTCGGCCCCGGTCACCGGCTCGACCGCCGCCGTGCCGTCGAACGACAGGACGTACTCGAGCGGGATCGGCTCGGCCGCGAACGCGCTCAGCGTGGCGGCGTCCTCGGGGGTGAGCACGGGGGTCAGCGCAGCGACCAGGGAGTCGACGTCGATGCCGGCCTGCAGCAGGTGCGGCTTGAGCTGGTCGAGGGTGACGGTCTCGGGCAGCGTCACCACCTTGTTGAGCTCGGCCAGGTACGCGTCGGTGAGCGGCGCCTCATCGCGGGTGGCGGTGAAGTTGGACAGCTCGAGGCCTTCGACGTGCGACGTGGGGTTCGCCTTGTCGGGCCGCAACACGTACGTGTCGCCGATCTCGTTCTTGTAGATCTCGTAGGTCTCGTCCCGGCTCGTGTCGAACGGCAGGTTCAGGCGGTAGGCGCCGGCGCGATCCGCTGTGTTCGCGGGATCGAACGCGTAGGCGCGGTCGTCGTCGACGTTCTGCAGGGTCGAGCGGTCCATCACGTACTCGTTGGTCTGCGTGGCGTCCACCAGGTCGCCGGCCTTCTGGTCGATGGTCTCCCGCACGACCACGCGCGACGAGCCGCTCTCGCCCTCGATCGCCTCGATGCGGCGGTCGACCGTGAGCGGCATCTCCAAGGGCTCCGCGAGCGGCGCCATCGAGAGGTCGACGAAGGCCCGGAAGGTGCCCTCGTAACGGGGGCTGGCCTCCAGATCGGTCGGATACTTCACGAACGTCGGAACCCCGATGACCAACCATGCGAGCGCGGCGAGAGCGAAGGCGGCGGCAACCAGCAGCGCCGTCCTCGGGTAGCGGTGGCCGGAGCGGGGCAACCCTGATGTCGGTTCCATCGGGCATACCTCCTCACCCTCTGCGATACACCCGATGGCGGCCCCGGCACTGCCCCCCTTCAGCAGGAACTCAGGGGGACCTTGGTCCCTGGTCAGGTAGAGGGGGAGGACCTCGCCGGCTACGGCGCGGCCGGCGGGCCCGCGGTGAGCGTCCCCTGGAGCACGGTCACCGCCCGGCCGGTGAGCGTCACCCGGTCGCCCGCCAGGCGCATCCCGACGACGCCTCCCCTGGCCGACACCTGGTGCCCCACGAACGTGACGCCGCCGAGGCGGCCCCCCAACCAGGGCGCAAGCAGGCAATGCGCACCGCCGGTGACCGGGTCCTCGTCGATGCCGACCCCGGGGCCGAACACCCGGCACACCGAATCGGCCCCGCCGGCGCCGCCCGCCAGGGCGGCCGCCACCACGGTGTGCCCCCCGAGCGCCAGGATCGCGGCCCGGTCGGGGAGGATGGCCCGTACGTCGTCGGGCGACGGCACCTCCGCCAGGGTCCAGTCCCCACCGTCGGTCCTGACCGCCAGGACGCGGCCCGGTGGCAGGCCCAGGGCCGGCGCCCAGTTGGGCGGATCGGCCACCGGGGTGGTGGGGATGGCCGGAAAGTCCATGGCGATCGTCCCGCCCGCCGCGGGCCGGCACTCCAGCACGCCGCTGCGCGTGTGGAACCGTCCCACCCCGCCGAGCACGTGCGCCGACGCCAGCGTGGCGTGGCCGCACAGGTCGACCTCGGTCGTGGGCGTGAACCAGCGGAGGTCGTGGTCGCCGTCACCCCGCGGCACCAGGAACGCCGTCTCCGAGACGTTCATCTCCGCCGCCACGGCCTGCATCCACGCCACGGGTGCGGCCCCCGCCAGGACGCACACCGCCGCCGGGTTGCCCGAGTACGGGGTGTCGGTGAACGAATCGACGACCGTGATCGGCTGGCTCATGGCCCGACACTACGGGCCGGCCGTCACGTCAGATGGGCCAATTCGTTGAACGAGCGCAGCGACGCGGCGTCGCCGGCCACGCCGATCCGCGTCAACGACGCCGGCGCCACCCACATGCGCCACGCCACCTCGTCGCCCACGCCCAGCGCCCACGCCACCGCCGCCTTGATCGGCGACACGTGGGTCACGACGACCACGTCACGGTCGCGAGCGTCGTCGAGCAGGCCGGTGCACGCCGCCCGGACCCGTGCTCCCAGCCCGGCGATCGACTCGCCGCCGGGGGGCGACCACGCGACGTCGTCCCGCCACATCGCCCACGTCGCCGCCGGGATCTCGGCCAGCGGCCGCCCGTCCAGCTCGCCGTAGTCGAGCTCGATCCACCGCTCGTCCGGCTCCGCGACGACCCCACCGCCCGCCGCGGCCACCACGGCATCGGCCGTCTGCCGGCAGCGGGCGAGCGGGCTGGTCACGACGCGGGCCACGTCCAGCGCGGCGCACGCCACGCCGAGGCGCTCTGCCTGCGTGACACCCTCGGCGTCGAGACCCGGGTCGAGCCGGCCCAGCAGCAGGCCGCCGGCGTTGGCCGCCGTGCGGCCGTGGCGCACGAGGACGATCACCGGCGCACCGGCGCGGGCGCCGTCACGGCCGGGCGACGTCCCGGTCGAGCTGGCCGGTGTGGAGGAGCCGCCGGAGGCGCGCCGGTTCCCCCAGCCGGAACCGCCGCCAGCACCACCACAACGCCGCGGCGCCCACGGCCTCCAGCACCAGATCGAGCCCGCCGCGCGCCAGCTCCGGCAGGCGGGCGTCGCTCCAGGCGAGACCCGCGAAGGGCCACCAGAAGGCGCGCGTGTCGGTCCAGATGCCGTCGAGCACCAGGTGGATGAAC
>DASSGC010000200.1:0-4630 GCA_035693765.1 Acidimicrobiales bacterium | reverse complement strand
GGTAAAATAGTTGACTAGGTCAGTTCTACAGGCTTAGATGGCGTCGCGAGGCGACGCCTCGGCGAGAGGGGCAGAACAGATGGGCCAGACGACGCTCTACCTCGTTTTCTCCAACCCGGTCGACGGCAAGGAGGGCGAGTTCAACGAGTGGTACGACAACGTGCACGTGCGCGAGGTGCTGGCGACGCCGGGCATGGTGTCCGCCCAGCGCTACACCCTCCGCGACACCGAGATGTCGCGCATGGCCGGGTTCGAGACGCCGCACAAGTACCTGTGCGTCTACGAGATGGACGAGGACCCGGACGTGGTCATGGGCCGTGTCCAGGAGGCGGTGATGTCGGGCGCCATGCAGATGCACGAGGCCCTCGACCTGACGACCGCCTACTTCACGTTCTGGAGCCCGCACGGGCCCAAGGTGGAGAAGTGAGCGACGTCGAGCAGCGGAGCGGGACGTGCGCCGCCGGTCCCCCCGCGCAGACCTGAGCGGCCCGGAGAGAGGACGAGACCATGGCGTGGGATTTCGAGACTGACCCCGACTACCAGAAGAAGCTGGACTGGGCGAACGAGTTCGTGCGGGGGGAGGTCGAGCCCCTCGACCTCATCTGGGACGACCTGCAGTTCGTGCCGCTGGACGAGACGCGGCGCAAGGTCGTCGATCCCCTGAAGGACGAGGTGCGCCGCCAGGGCCTGTGGGCGACGCACCTCGGTCCCGAGCTGGGCGGCCCGGGCCACGGGCAGTTGAAGCTGGCGCTGCTGAACGAGGTCCTGGGCAGGTCGATGTGGGCCCCGATCGTCTTCGGTTGCCAGGCGCCCGACACCGGCAACGCCGAGATCATCGCCCACTACGGAACGGCGGAGCAGAAGGAGCGGTACCTGCAGCCGTTGCTCAACGGCGAGTGCTTCTCGAGCTACTCGATGACCGAGCCGCAGGGCGGCGCCGATCCGACCCAGTTCACGTGCCGGGCGGAGAAGGACGGCGACGAGTGGGTGATCAACGGGAGGAAGTACTTCTCGTCGAACGCCAAGACGGCGTCGTTCCTCATCGTGATGGCGGTGACCAACCCCGACGTGAGCCCTTACAAGGGGATGTCGATGTTCCTGGTGCCGACCGACACGCCCGGCGTGACGATCGAGCGGAACATCGGCCTGTGGGGTGAGCCGCTGAACGAGGGGTTCCACGCGCTCATCCACTACGACAACGCCCGGGTGCCGGCGGACGCGCTGCTCGGCGGCGAGGGCCAGGCCTTCGCCATCGCCCAGACCCGCCTGGGCGGGGGCCGCATCCACCACGCCATGCGCACGATCGCCTCGGCCCGCATGCTGCTGGACATGATGTGCGAGCGGGCGCTGAGCCGCGAGACCGCCGGCAGCCTGCTGGCCGACAAGCAGTTCGTGCAGGGCTACATCGCCGACTCCTACGCCCAGCTCATGCAGTTCCGGCTGTACGTGCTGTACACCGCGTGGCTGATCGACAAGCACAACGACTACCGCAAGGTCCGCAAGGACATCGCCGCGGTGAAGGTCGTCATGCCCACCGTGCTGCACGACATCGCGTGGCGGACCATGCAGGTGCACGGCGCCCTGGGCGTGACCAACGAGATGTCGATCTTCCGCTGGGTCCACGGCGCCGCCGTGATGGGCCTGGTCGACGGGCCGACCGAGGTCCACAAGCTGACGGTTGCCCGCCAGGAGCTGCGGGATCACAAGCCGAGCGACGACGTGTGGCCCACCGAGTACCTCCCGAAGAAGCTGGACGCGGCGCGCGCCAAGTACGCCGAGTACCTCGAGCACGAAGTGGGGAACCTGTGACCGCGACCGACGAGACGACGCCGACCATCGCCGACGTCGACAAGCTGAGCGCGTGGATGGACGCCCAGGGCCTGGGCGTCGGGGCACCGCTCGAGCACCGCTACATCTCCGGCGGTAGCCAGAACGAGATCTACGAGCTGCGCCGCGGCGACCTGCGCTGCGCGATGCGCATCCCGCCGGCCTCTGCACCGGCCGACCGCGACAAGGGCATCGTGCGCGAGTGGCGGATCATCGAGGCGCTCAACGGCACCGACGTGCCCCACAGCGAAGCGATCGCGGTGTGCACCGACCCGTCGGTGCTGGGCCGCACCTTCTATCTCATGGGCTTCGTCGACGGCTGGTCGCCGATGCAGACCTTCGGCAAGTGGCCGGCGCCGTTCGACACCGACCTCGACGCCCGCCAAGGCCTCGCCTACGAGCTGGTGGAGGGCGCCGCCCTGCTCTCCAAGGTCGACTGGCGGGCGAAGGGCCTCGACGACCTGGGCCGGCCCGACGGGTTCCACGAGCGCCAGGTCGACCGCTGGACCGCCTTCCTCGATCGGATCAAGAACCGCGAGCTGCCCGGCTTCGACGAAGCGGCCAAGTGGCTGCGGGCCCACAAGCCGATCGACTACGTCCCCGGGCTCATGCACGGCGACTACCAGTTCGCCAACGTCATGTACCGGCACGGGCGGCCGGCCAAGCTGGCCGCCATCGTCGACTGGGAGATGGGCACCGTCGGCGACCCCAAGCTCGACCTGGGCTGGGTGGTCCACACGTGGCCCGAGGACACCCGCAGCGGCGAAGGCAGCGTGGGCGGCTATGTCGACCTCACCGGCATGCCCTCGCGCTCGCAGATCCTCGCGCGCTACGCCGAGGTCTCGGGCCGGCAGGTGGACGACATCGACTACTACTGCGTGCTGGCCAAGTGGAAGCTCGCCATCATCCTCGAACAGGGCTACCAGCGGGCGGCCGCCGATCCGAAGCTCGAAGCCTTCGGTCCGATCATCCTCGACCTCATGCGTGGCGCCGCCGAGCTGGCCGAGAGCAGCGAGTACCAGGGATGAAGGCCCCGGGGGAGTTGTTCGACCTGACCGGCAAGGTCGCCGTCGTCACCGGCGGCAGCCGGGGCATCGGCCGGGCCGTGGCCGAGGGCCTCGCCACCGCCGGCGCGGACGTCGTGATCGCCAGCCGCAAGCTCGACAACTGCGAGACGGCGGCCAAGGAGATCGAGGCGGCCACGGGACGGCGCGCGCTGGCGGTCGGCTGCCACGTCGGCCGCTGGGAGGACTGCGACCGCCTGGTCGAGGCGGTGTACGGCGAGTTCGGGCGCTGCGACGTGCTCGTCAACAACGCCGGCATGTCGCCGGTCTACGACGGCCTCCCGTCGGTCACCCAGGAGCTCTACGACAAGGTCCACGCCGTCAACGCCCGCGGCCCGTTCCGCCTCAGCGCCCTGATCGGCACCCGCATGGCCGAGGGCGACGGCGGCTGCATCATCAACGTCACCACCGCCGGGACGCTGCGCCCCGATCCCACCGATCTGCCCTACGCCATGGCCAAGGCCGGCCTCAACGCGCTCACGCTCGGGCTCGCCGGCGCCTGGGCGCCCAAGGTGCGGGCCAACCTCGTCATGCCCGGTGCGTTCGACACCGACATCAGCAAGGCGTGGGGCCCCGAGGCGCAGGCCATGGCGGCCGACATCAACCCCATGAAGCGCATCGGTCGGCCCGAGGACATGGTCGGCGTCTGCGTCTTCCTGGCCAGCGACGCCGCCAGCTACATCAACGGCGCCCAGGTCCTCGTCGACGGCGGCCTGTTCCGCACCCTCTGAGCGCCGCTGCACACCACCCACGAATCGTCAGGAGAAACGATGCCAGGACGCATGGAAGGCAAGGTGTCGTTCATCACCGGAGCCGGCCGCGGACAGGGCCGGGCCCACGCGGTGCTGCAGGCCGCCGAGGGCGCCGACATCATCGCCGTCGACATCTGCAAGGACATCGAGTCCAACCCCTATCCGATGGCGAGCTGGGACGACCTCATGGAGACCAAGGCGCTCGTCGAGAGCCACGGGCGACGCTGCATCGCCGCCCGGGCCGACGTGCGCAACCGCGAGGAGCTGCGGGCCGCGCTCGAGGCGGGCCTCGCCGAGCTCGGCCAGCTGACCACCGTCTGCGCCAACGCCGGCATCCTCCCCATGGCCATGGGCGACCCCGAGCCGCTCGACTTCCAGGACGCCGTCGACGTCGACCTCATCGGCGTGATGAACACGGTCACGGTGGCCGTCCCGCACCTGATCCCGGCGGCGAAGGGCGCCGCGATCATCATCACCGGTTCGACGGCCGCCCTCATCCCCAACACCATCTCCCCGACGGTCGACCCCAGGACCATCTTCGGTCCCGGCGGCGCCGGCTACAGCTGGTCCAAGCAGACGCTCGTGGGGTACACGCAGCAGATGGCGCTGCACCTCGCACCGACCGGCGTGCGTGTCAACATCGTCCACCCCACCAACTGCAACACGCACCTCATGAACAGCGAGGGCGTCTACGCGGTCTTCCGCCCCGACCTCGAGACGGTGACCACCGAGGACTTCGTCCCGGCGTCGGAGTTCTACCACGCCCTGCCCACGCCCTGGATCGAGCCCGAGGAGGTCGCCGAGCTGGTGCTCTTCCTGGCCTCGGACGCCTCCAAGCACATGACCGGCGCCAGCATCCCGATCGACGCCGGCTGCATGATCAAGTGGCCGAACGGCCCGGGTCAGGGCTGAGGCCGCCGCCACGCATCCGGGCTCGGTCGCCGTAGTTGGCGAACGTGGCGACGTTCGCGTCGATCTCGGCCACCA
>DASSGC010000199.1:0-4788 GCA_035693765.1 Acidimicrobiales bacterium | reverse complement strand
GGGAGATCATCGACGCCGAGGGGATGGACGGGCTGAAGGCGGCCCGCGCCGCCCAGTACGACACGCCCTGGATGCGCTGACGCGCCGACCGTGCGATCCCGCCGCCCGGGTCGCTGTCGCCGGCGGGATCAGGAGGAGCGGAAGCGGGCCGTGCGCTGGCGGAACTCGTCCGACTGCATCAGCGAGGTGTTGGCGAGGCGGTCGATGTGGCGCTGGGATGTCCGGTCGACGTCGGCCGCCAGGTCGACGGCGAGCTTGGCGACGCCGAGCGCCTCGGCCGGCAGGGCGATCAGCTCATGGGCGAAGGCGCGGACGCGCTCCTCGAACTCCTCGGTCGGGTACACGTCGTGAACGAGGCCCATCTGGCGCGCCTGCTCGGCATCGACCTGCTGGTTCGCCATCGCCAGCCACTTGGCCCAGTGGGGGCCGACGAGGCGGGCCAACCGGCTCGACCCGCCGCTGCCCGCGATCACGCCGAGGGCGATCTCCGGCAGCCGGAACGTCGTGGCGGCAGACGCCAGCCGGAAGTCGCACGAGACGGCCATCTCGAGCCCGGCGCCGTAGCAGTGGCCGTTGGCCGCGAGGACGATGGGCTTCTCGATCGACTCGAACGTGTCGTAGAGGGCATGGTGCCTGGCGTAGTTGGCGCGTAGCGCCTGCTGCGCGTAGGCGCGGGAGGCGGGCGCGTCGAGGGCGAGCGAGGCGATGTCGATGCCGGCGCTGAAGAACGGCCCGCGGTTGGTGATGACGAGGACCCGCAGGTCGTCGCGTTCGGCCAGGGCGGTGGCGGCCTCCCAGAGCAGGGCGGTCATCTCGGGGCTGATGGCGTTGCGCTTGTCCTGGCGGTCGAAGGTCACGGTGATGACGCCCTCGTCCTCGGTCAGCTGGGCATGGGGTGGGGGCACGTGTGGCTCCTGTCGGGTGATCTGGGGCGGCGGCTTCGTCGTAGAGGCTGCGAGTGCGTCACCGGAACCCGCGGGTCTGGCCTCTCACGACGACCGGGTGGCGCCCATCAGGCCCGGCGGAAGACCGGTGCGGCGATGTCGTCGGTGAGCGCCTGGAAGTCGACCCGGAGGCGCATGCCGATCGACAGGTCGGCGGGGTCGCAGCCGACGACGTTGGTCATCACGCGGGGCCCCTCGTCGAGGTCGACGACGGCGGCGACGTAGGGCAGCCGGTCGCGGAACGGCGCGAGGTCGTTCACGAAGACCGTTGAGTACGTGTAGAGCGTGGCACCGCCGGAGGCCTCCTCCCAGGCGAGGTCGTCGCTCCAGCACGTCGGGCAGAACGGGCGCGGATAGTGGTGTGCCTTGCCGCAGGCGCGGCAGCGGGCGATCAGGAAGCGGCCGTCCTTGGCCGCGTCCCAGAAGGGCC
Organism: Acidimicrobiales bacterium; assembly: GCA_035693765.1. GTDB lineage: Bacteria > Actinomycetota > Acidimicrobiia > Acidimicrobiales > VFJN01 > ZC4RG19. Next base: position 3,414 of record DASSGC010000199.1, on the reverse strand, counting down.
TGCTCTCACCCTCGATGACGGGCAGGTCGCTGCGGGGGACCGGTGGCATGGCGCCATTCTGACACTGGTGTTCGCCTCGGGGCGACTCGAGCCAGGACGGGGAGCCTCGGCAGCTCCAGCGCCGTCGACGCGTCGAGCGGGCCGCTCATGCCTGTGGTCCGGCGTGGCGGTTCACCGCGTCGACGAGCTCGCCGAACATCGCTCCGTACGGCTCGCGCAGCACGTCCGCGAGCTCGTCGGGGAGGATGTCGGTGCTCCACACGAGGGTCGCCCCTCCGTCGTCGTGCCGCACCACCCGCATCTCCGCCTGGTGGTGCTCCGCCCCCAGCAGTCCGGGAACGGTGTAGACCGCGCGCATCCGCTCGGCATCGACGGTGACGTTGCGCTCGCGGACCTCGCTGCCGTCGCCCAGGGTCACGACCCGCCAGTCGCCCTCCTGGCGCTCGCTCACGCACGCCGAGAACACGTGCACCTCGGACCGGGTGTAGCGGTCCAGGAAGTCCCAGGCGACGGCAGCGGGAACCCGCACCGACGACGCGTGGTGGATCGACGCCATCGTCGTTGGTGCGGCGACCGTTAGCGCCGTGTCCACAAACGTTTGCGCCCCGCCAGGCCGGCCAGATTCGCCGCTGGCGGCGTCCTCGTCGTCGCCGCAGCTACGGCTGCGCCTTCCTCCTGCGTCCTTGCCAGCGGCGAATCTGACTCGGCCTGGACGAGACGAACGTTCATGGACACGGCGCTACTGCGACAGGGTCACGGCGTGCTCGGGGCAGGCGCGGGCTGCGTCGCGGGCCTGGGCCTCGAGCTCGGGCGGGACGACGGCGTCGGGGTCGCGGACGACACCGTGGCCGCGGTCGTCGTCGTCGACCAGGTCGGGTGCGATGTCCCAGCACCGGCCGTGCCCTTCGCACCGGTCGTGGTCGATGCGGATCCTCATCGCGACCACACCAGCGGCAGGTGGTCGACGCCCCGCAGCGGCGAGCTGTTCCAGACGACCTCCGCCCCGGGCGCCAGGGAGTACTCGGGGATGCGGTCGTGCCAGGCCCGCACGACGCTGCGGAGCTCCATGCGGGCCAGGTTCGACCCCAGGCAGCGGTGCGGGCCGCCGCCGAAGGCGAAGCTGCGCACGTCGCGGCGATGCACGTCGACGACATCCGCCCCGGGCAGGCCGTCGGGATCGACGTTGGCCGACCCGATGGTGAGCTGGACGAACTCGCCCTCGGAGATCACCGCGCCGTTGTCGAGCTCGATGTCGCGGGTCGCCCGGCGCATGACGGCCTGCACCGGCGTCTCCCAGCGCAGCAGCTCCTCGACGAGGTTCACCTCGGACCCCGGCTCGTCGACCAGCATGCGGCGCGCCTCGTCGTGGTCGAGCAGGAAGGCGAAGATGCACTCCAGCGAGATCGTCACCGTGTCCAGCCCGGCGGACAGCATCAGGAAGCAGATGCGGAGGACCTCGCCGTCGGTCAGCTTCTCCCCGTCGATCTCGGCCTCGGCCAGGTAGGTGATGAGGTCGTCGCGGGGACGGGCCCGGCGCTCGGCGAGCTCGGCGCCGAACCGGGCGTAGATCTCGGTCGCCGTGTCGGCCTGGAGCCTCTGCAACTCGTCGCTGCCGAGAGCGAGACCGGTGTCCTTGGCGATCATGATGTTCTTCCACCGGACGAGGGCACCCAGCTCATCCAGCGGCAGGCCCAACAGGCTGAGGAACGTCGAGCACGGCAGCGGCACCGCGACGTCGGCCGAGAAGTCGCAGCGGCCCCGGTCGATGAACGCGTCGATGAGGTCGTTGGTGTGCTGCTCGACCGCCGGCTGCAGCGCCCGCATCTTCCTCGGCGCGAAGTACGGGTCCAGCACCCGGCGGTACCGGACGTGGAGGGGCGGGTCGACGTTGATGGGGATGACCGGCTCCTCGCTGCCCATGAGGCCGCTGAACTCCGAGGAGTAGTCCTGCCAGTTGCGCAACGCCTGCTCGACGTCGCTGCGGCGCACCAGCATCTTGAACCCGGGCATCTCGGGCGACTCGACCGCGCCGCTCTCGCGCAGCCGCGCGAAGAACTCGCGGGGGCATGCGGAGCGCTCGTACGCGAGCCGCCGGACCTCGTCGTCGTCGTCGACAGTGCTTGTCGAGTAGGCCATCGCCCCTCCGTGGTCCCTTCGCTCGGTGCTCGGGTGCCGAAGCGACCCGTTCTCGTCTGGATACACGAAACAATCGACCCAGGCAACTATTTCTTGCCGTCAGGAGCCGGTGAACTTCGGGGCCCGCTTCTCCCCGAAGGCACGCATCGCCTCTGCGACGTCGTCGGTGCGCATGCTGAGCAGGTCGTAGGCGATCGACGTCTCGAAGGCGCCGAGGACCATCTGCTTGAGCAGCGTGTTGAGCGACAGCTTCGTCCACGCCAGGGCGAGCGGGGCGGCGGCGACCAGCCGGTCGGCCAGCCCGCCGACGGCGGCATCGAGCTGGTCGCCCGGCACGGCCCTGTTGATCAGCCCGATGTCGGCGGCCTCGCTCCCGGTGATCGGGTCGCCGAGCATCAGCAGCTCCTTGGCCCGGCGGAAGCCGACCATGAGCGGGAAGAAGACGACGCCGCCGTCGCCGGCGGTGAGCGCGTTGCGCACGTGGCTGTCGCAGAACCGGGCATCCTCCGCCGCGATCACGAAGTCGCACGCCAGGGCGATGTTCACGCCCATCCCGTAGGCCGGGCCGCGGACCTTGGCGATCGTGGGCGTCTCGCAGTCGATGATGTCGAAGACCCGGTCGCGGACGCCCTTCGCCACCGCCTTGTGGCGTCTCGCCGTCCGGCCGGTCGGCGCCTGATCCTCGAGGTAGCTGAAGTCGGCGCCGGCGCAGAAGGCGTCACCCTCGCCCTGGAGCACGACGACCCGGACGTCCAGGTCGCCGTCGACGTCGCGCCAGAGGCGGTCGAGGTCGGCGGCGATGCCGGCGTTGACGGCGTTGCGCCGCTCGGGGTTGGTGATGGTCGCGGTGAGGATCCCGCGGTCGTCGGTGGCAAGCCGGACGTGCTCGTACGTGTCGAGCTGGATGGATGACATCGCTGGTCCTTCCTGGCGGTCGCGTCAGATCTTGTCGAGCCAGGCGGCGAGCGCGTCGAGCGCCTCGGCGAGGACATCCGGCCGCCCCGCGAAGTAGTGCGTCGCCCCCGCGAACTCGACCCAGGTCCGGGACGCCGCCGCGGTGGCCGCGTCGTACATCTCCCGGGCCATCTGGGGCACGACGAGCTCGTCGGCGGTGCCGGCGCCCACCCAGACCGGGCAGGTGATCTCCGGCAGCCAGCGCACCGCATCGCCGAGCGAGTGGTCGACCGACCACTGGTTCAGCCACGACCGCAGGGTGGAGCACCGCCCGACACCGGCGGGAAGGTAGTCGGCGACCGAGGGATGCCCCCACGACGTCAT
>DASSGC010000198.1:0-4924 GCA_035693765.1 Acidimicrobiales bacterium | reverse complement strand
CGGGTCACACGGTGCCGGGTCACACGGTGTCGCGCGGCGCGGTGCCGGGTCACACGGTGTCGAGCGGCGCGGTGCCGGGTCACACGGTGTCGAGCGGCGCGGTGCCGGGTCACACGGTGTCGAGCGGCGCGCCGCCGTCCGGCGGGTCATGCGTCGCCCCGCGCCAGCAGCGCCCCCATCGCGGCCTGCTCGCGCGCCATGGCGGCGCGCACGAGCTCGGCCCGCCCGGCGGTCAGCAGGCGCTTGGTCGCCGCCACGGCGGCCGGGTCGACCGCGGCGATGGTCGCCGCGACCCGCGTGGTCTCGGCGACGAGATCGGCGTCGGGCACGGCGCGCCAGGCCAGCCCCATCTCGCACGCCGCCGGCGCGTCGATCCACTCGCTGGAGAGCAGGGCCCACGCCGCGTCGCCCCAGCGCGCCCGGGCGGGGAGGAGCACCGAGCTGCCGGCCTCGGGGACGATGCCGAGCGCGGTGAACGGGAAGCGGAAGCGCGCCGAGCGGGCGGCGAGGACGAGGTCGCACTGGAGGAGGATCGTGCAGCCGACGCCCACGGCGAGGCCGTTCACCGCGGCGACGATCGGCGTCTCGCAGCGCCCGACGGCCTCGATCAGCGCCGTGAACCCCTCGCCCGCCCGGCGCCGCTCGTCGGGCGTGGCGGTGCCGTCGACGAGCGACCGGTCGGCACCGGCGGAGAAGGCGCGGCCGGTGCCGGTGAGCACGACGACCCGCGTGGCGGGGTCGGCGGCGGCGCGGTCGACGGCCGCGCCCAGCTCGTCGTAGCCGGCGCCGGTGAACACGTTGAGGCGCTCGGGGCGATCGAGCGTCAGCCACGTGGCGTGGTCGCGGTGCTCCTCGCGCACCAGCGCGCCGGGCCTGCTCTCGCCGGCCGCATCGTCGGTCATCGAACATCCACCCGGTGCATCGCCGGCTCGGCCTGGCGGGTCCTCCCGGGGAGGTCCCGGCGGGCGGGCCGACCGGGACGACTCAAAGCCCCAGCGGACAGGTCACGCCGGCGCGTGTCACCGTGCTGCGTTGCCGGTCGGCCGAGCTGTCGAGCTGGTGCGTCCATGCCAATTCCCCACGCGTAGGCCGTGGCAAGCGCCCTATCCGCTCGGCCTCTCAGGCCTGCGCCGCGACCGCTCGGCGGGCCCGGGTGCGGAACCCTTCGAGCTTCTCGTCGGCGGTGCGGACCCGGGTGCTGCGGGACATGACCGACACGTCGTGCCCGGCGGCGGCCCGGCGGAGGGCGCCCACGGTCGCCTGCGCCTTGGGCACGTGCGCGAAGGGGTCGAAGGAGTACCAGCGCATGGCGTTCTCGTGCGTGATCTTCGCGACCTGGTCGTCGGGGACGTCGTTCGCCTGGAACACGGCGTTCAGCTCCTCGGGCGCGGTCGGCCACATCGAGTCGCTGTGCGGGTAGTCGGCCTCCCACGCCATGTTGTCGACGCCGATGCGCCCCCGCAGCTCGACCCCGACCGGGTCGCTGATGAAGCAGGTGAGGAAGTGCTCCCGGAACACCTCGCTCGGCAGCCGGCCCCCGAAGTCCTGCAGGGTCCAGGCGTGGTGCATCTCGAAGGTCCGGTCGACCCGGTCGAGGAAGTACGGGATCCACCCGGTGCCGCCCTCGGAGAGCGCGATCCGCAGGTCCGGGTAGCTCTTCAGCACCCGGGACCACAGCAGGTCCGCCGCCGCCGACTGGATGTTCATGGGCTGCAGGGTGATCATCACGTCCGGCGGCGAGTCGACCGCCGGGATCGCCATCCTGCCCGACGAGCCGAGGTGGACCGACAGCACGGTCCCGGTGTCGACGCAGGCCTGCCAGACCGGGTCCCAGTACTCGCTGTGGAAGCTCGGGTAGCCGAGCGCGGCCGGGTTCTCCGTGAAGGAGAGCGAGTGGCAGCCCTTCGCCGCGCAGCGGCGGACCTCCGCCGCGGTCGCCTCGGCGTCCCAGATGACGGGGACGGCCATGGGGATGAAGCGGCCGGGCTCGGCGGCGCACCACTCGTCGAGGTGCCAGTCGTTGTAGGCGCGGACGAGGGCCAGCGACAGCCCGGCGTCGTCGCTGGCGAAGACGCGGGCCGTGAAGGTGGGGAAGGACGGGAAGTTCATCGAGGCCAGGACGCCGCCGGCGTTCATGTCCTTGACCCGTTCGTGGGGGTCGTAGCAGCCGGGCCGGACCTCGTCGAGGCTCTGCGGCTCCATGCCGTACTCCTCCTTCGGGCGCCCGGCCACGGCGTTGAGGGCCGCGGTCTCCATGACGACCTTCCCGAACGTCCAGACGTCGTTGCCCTCCTCGTTGCGGACGAGCTTTGGCGCCCGGTCCTGGAACTTGGCGGCGAGGTGGTTGACGAAGAGGTCCGGCGGCTCGATCAGGTGGTCGTCGACGCTGATGAGGATGAGGTCCTCGAGGTCCATGGTGGTCCCCCTTGTGAGAGCACGTGTGGGGCAACGGTTGCGGCGATGAGAGAATGGTCTTTCCGCCACTGTAGAGCAGGATTATTACAACTGTCGAAGGGTGGTGCGGGCGGCGGCGCTCCTCGCCGCGTCAGCCGCCACCGAGCCGGAGGGCACCGTCGAGCCGGATGCTCTCGCCGTTGAGGTAGGGGTTGCGCACGATCGACTCGACGAGGAGCGCGAACTCGTCCGGTTCCCCCATCCGCGGCGGGAACACGATGCCCTCGGTGGGGTCCGCGTCGAGCCGGTCCATCACCCGCCGCATGATCGGCGTGCCCATCGGCCCCGGCGCGACGGCGCACACGCGGATCCCGAGCGGGGCCAGGTCCCGCGCCATCGGCAACGTCATCCCGAGGATCGCCGCCTTGGCCGCGGCGTAGGCCACCTGGCCGCGCTGGCCCTCGAACCCGGCGACCGACGCGGTGTGCACCACGACGCCGCGCTGGCCGTCCGCGTCCGGCGCGTTGGCACGCATCGCGGCGGCCACGAGGCGCGCCACGTTGAACGTCCCGAGCGCGTTCATCTCCATGGTCGCCGTGAACGAGTCCCTGTCGTGCGGCGCGCCGTCCGCGCTCACCGTGGGACCGCCGCCGGTCCCGCCGCCCGCGGTGCCGACCAGCACCGACAGGGCACCCAGCGGCTGCGCCGCGTCGATCGCCGCCGCCACGTCGCCGTCGTCGTTCACGTCGCCGGCCACGGTCACCGCCTGCGGGCCCAGATCGGCCACGACGGCGCGGGCGCGCTCGGCGGCGCGGTCGAGCACGACCACGCGCATCCCCGCCGCCACCAGCCGGCGGGCCGTCGCCGCCCCCAGCCCACCGGCGCCGCCGGTCACGATCGCCGAGCGGCCCCGCGGGTCCATCAGGGCACGTCGCCGATCTCGACCACGACCTTGCCGACGGCGCCCCCGTCGGCGACGAGGCGCAGCGCGCCGGCCACCTCGCCCAGGGCGAAGGCGGCGCCGATGTGCGGCACCGCCCGGTGGGAGGCCAGCAGCGCCGTCAGCTCCTCCTCGTTGCGGCGGAAGTCCTCGGGTGCACGCTGCGCGAAGTCCACGAACTGGAAGCCGAGGATCTGGACGCCCTTCAACAGCACCAGGTTGAGGGGGATCCGGGGGATCGTCCCGGACGCGTAGCCGACCGTCACGAAGCGACCGCCCCAGCGCAGCGACCGGAGCGCCGGCTCGGCGAGGTCGCCACCGACGGGGTCGACGACCACGTCGGCGCCGCCCGGCAGGCCCTCACGCAGCGCCGCCCGCAGGTCGACCGACCGGTGGTCGATGAGGTGGGCCGCGCCGTGGGACGCCGCGACCTCCAGCTTGGCGGCCGAGGAGGCCACCGCAGTGACCGAGGCGCCCAGCTCGCGGCCCAGTTGCACGGCGGCCAGGCCGACGCCGCCGCCGGCCCCGAGCACGACGAGCTCCTCGCCGGGCTGCAGCCGGGCGACCGAGCGAAGGACGTGGTAGGCGGTCCGGTGCGCCACCCCGAAGGCGGCGGCGACCCGCAGGTCGACCCCGTCGGGGATGCGGCGCACCGCGTCCGGTCCCAGGACCGCCTCCTCGGCGAAGGCGCCGACGAGCGCGGTGCCCATCACCCGGTCGCCGACCGCGAGGTCGTGCACCCCGTCGCCGACCTCCACGACGACGCCGGCCAGCTCGCTGCCGGGGACGAACGGCGGCGGCACCGTGATCTGGTACTTCCCGGCCACGAGCAGCACGTCGGGGAAGTTGACCGCGGCGACGCCCACCCGCACGCGGACCTGACCGGGGCCCGCGGCCGGCGCCGGGACCTCGTCGACGATGACGACCTCCGGCGGGCCGTACGCCGGGCAGAGGGCGGCCCGCATGTCAGCGGTAGTCGGTGGTGGCGGCCATCTCGGCCGCGGCGTGCATGGCGTCGAGCACGATGGGGCCGAAGGCCTGGAGGGCCGGTGTGTCGTCCGTGGCCCGCTGGTAGCCCTGCTCGAGGACGATCGCGAGCTTGAACTTGGCGAGGATCACGTAGTAGTCGATGTCGTCGACCTGCCGGCCCGAGGTCTCGGCGTAGCGGGCCAGGACCTCGGACCGCGACGGCATGCCCGTCATGTCGACGTAGCCGCTCATCGCGCCCTCGGCGTTGTCGGGCCAGGTGTGGAGGATCCAGGCCAGGTCGAGCTTCGGGTCTCCGACGGTGCCCATCTCCCAGTCGACGATGGCGGCGAGCCGCGCCGGGGCGCCGTGGGCGTACATCACGTTGGCGAACTGGTAGTCGCCGTGCATGAGCCCGGGGATGAAGTCGATCGGCCGGTGGGCCCGGAGCCAGGCCGCGGCCTCGTCGAAGCCGGGGAGCTCGCGCCCCTTGATCCGCTCGAGGAACGCCGTCCACCGGTCGACCTGGCGGTCGTGGAAGCCCTCGGGTCGACCGAGGTCCTCGAGGCCCTTCGCCCGCCAGTCGACCTTGGACAGGCGGGCGATGCCGTCGACCAGCTCGTA
>DASSGC010000197.1:0-10632 GCA_035693765.1 Acidimicrobiales bacterium | reverse complement strand
GCGCAAGCACCCGATGGCGGGGAGATCGAGGTGTTCGGCGGTGGCCGTACCGTCCGGTCCTTCGTCTACGTGACCGACCTCGTGCGGGCTGTGCGGTGCTTGGTCGACTCCGACGACGACCGCCCGGTCAACATCGGCGTCGATGACACCCTCGCCATCGCCGAACTGGTCGACCTGATCGCCAACGTTGCGGGCAAGCGGGTCACGATCACCGAAGTCCCCGGGCCGCTCGGCGTGACATCCCGGAACTTCAGCCACAAGCGCATCCAAGCGCTGGGCTGGAAAGCCGAACACAGCCTCCGTACCGGGATCCAGGCGACCTACTCCTGGGTCAGGGCACAGATCGAGGCGGCCGCACGCCTCGGGTCGTGAGCCCGGCCTTGTCGACCAGGCGGGCGGCGTCTGCGACGACCTCTGGCAGGTGGGAGTCCGGCGGGGTAAGGGGACCTGGAGGGTTGTTGTTCAGGGCGCGAGTTCGAGAATGTGTCGGGCGAGCGACTCCGGGCGGTTGACGAGGTCGAGGTGGTTGCCGACATCCTCGACCACCGGCCAGCCAAGCGAGCTGGCCCGGTCGGCGTCCTGGCGGTAGGCGTCGCTCAGCAACAGGAAACCGGCCGGTGTGTCGCACCAGCCGACGGGCTGGGTGATCGATGTCTCGAAGAACGCGAGCGGGACCTCCGGCAACTCCACCTCGATCTCGGAACGGCGCGCGGCGTTCGGAACGAGCGCTTCCATCACACCCTGGCCCCACCACGTCGACCACTTCGGCAGGATGCCGTCGCGGGCCATCGAGCGGAGCTGTTCGAGGAGGTCCGCGCCCAGCACCGCCTTACCTGCACAGGGCGGCAGACCAGCATCGACGAAGACCAGCCCGTGCGCGAGTGCAGCCAGGTGAGCGGCAACCGAGGGCAAGAAGAACCCGGCGCCACTGTGGCCCACCACAACGGTCGGATCCTTCGCCCTCGGCTCGAGCGCGGCACGAACCACGGCAAGCGGCTCGCCGCTGACTGCGGCGGCCCTGAGGTCGGGCGCGGTGATGTCATGGCCACCCGCTTGCAGCTCCTCGGCCACCCATCGCCACGTCGTCGGACCCACCAGCGGGCTGTGGAGCAGCAGGAACCTCATCGCTGCCAACCTGCCACACAGGAGCGCAGCTCAGCCGGCGGAAGGGGGCAGTCGCACCATCGTCGACGACGCGCATTCCGGGACACGGTTCGATGCGCGAAGGCCGTGCACGGATTGCCGGATCGGGTGGCACGCACCTGGCCTGTCGTGACGGCGTCGTGCTGGTGCGACGTGCCGGCGCGCCGATTCAGGTCTGGAGGGGCGAGTCGGCGAGCCGCTCTGGCGGTGCTGCACCGGCCGGGTGGTACCGCAACGCCGGCGTCCCTGGCGGGTTGTGCACGCCGGGCTGCGCGTCCGGGTTCTGCACGCACACCTCCGCCTCCAGCCCATCTGGGTCCCGGAAGAACAGGCTGAGGATGTGGCCGAAGTCGGTGACGAAGCCGTCCGTGGCGCCGCGAGCGAGCAGCCGCTGCCGGATCTCGTCGAACGCTTCGAGCGACGCCGCTTCCAGCGCGAGATGGTCGATCCGCCCTCGACCGAACATCGGGACCTGGCGCGCATGCTCCGTGTTGCCGGCCAGCTCGAAGACGTTCAGCTCCGACGTCGGCCCGGTCCACACGAGCGTGAGCTTGAAGCCCTCGCGCTCCTGCAACACCTCGTGCCTCGCGCCGAAGACGCTGCCGTAGAACTCGAGGAGCCGCTCGGTGTCACCGGTCAGGACGGCGACGTGGTTGATGCCACTCAACAACACGAGAGCAGCCTTGCATGCCGTCGCCGAGCACCGCACGGCCAAGCCCGATCGCCCAGAACGCGGGCCTCAGGGGCACGACCAGATCAGACGGCTCGGGTTGCACTCGCCAAGGCCGTGGCGTCCCCCAGAACCTGCGACCCAGAACGCGCGGCGCTCAGCGGCGAGGAGCGTGGCCGAAGTGGCGGTGGATGGCGACCCTTCTGGTCCTTGCTGTGTGTCTCGTCATGCGGATCGGGTTTGCGGCCAACGGCGGCGTAGAACGGGACAACTGGGTCAGACCGAGGCGGTGCAGCGTCGTGCCGCCAGTGGTCGACAGCGACCACGCCGGGGGCGATCGTGTCCAGGCCGGCAAGGAACCGGGTGACCTGCTCGCGGGACCGCCACACGAAGGTCTCATGGCTCCGTTCGCTGAGGCGGGCGGCGACACGGGCCATGTTCTCGCTGTCGATGTCGGCGGCGCCGTGCGAGATCACCAGGTAGCTGCCCGGCGCTACCGCGTCCATGAGCTGGTGCACGGTCGCGCGGGCGTCGTCCTCGCCGTCGATGACGTGCAGGACGGCACCGAGTACGACGGCGACCGGTTCCGCGAAGTCGAGCGTGGCTTCGGCGCGCAGGACGATGTCGCGGGGATCGCGCAGGTCGCCGTCGACGAAGTCCGCTGCGCCTGCTGTCGCGCCCTGGCGGAGCATGTGCGCGTGAGCGAGGACGACCGGGTCGTTGTCGACAGACACGATCCGCGACTCCGGCGCGATCCGCTGGGCGACGGCGTGGACGGTGCCGGTGTCGGGGATGCCGGTGCCGATGTCGAGGAACTGGCGGACACCGGCTTCGCCCGCCAACCACCGCACCGCTCGCCCCAGGAACGCCCGGTTGGCGCGGGCGGCGGCCCGAGCGCCGTCGAGGCCGCCGGGCATGTCCGCGTAGGCGTGCGCTGCGGTTCGCCGGTCGATCTCGAAGTTGTCGACCCCGCCGAGCAGGAAGTCGTAGATCCGGGCCGCGTGAGCGACCGTGATGTCGATCTCGAAAGGGTCCGGGACGGCCCGGATGCGCTTCGCCACTCGGCTGGTCATGTCATGGGTCGGGGCGTTTCGAGATGCTCCACCTGGCCAGCTTGCGAGTCCGCGTGCTCACGCTGGTAGAGGCGTCCTGTGGCGTCGCATGGCGAGTTGTGGCGCCGTCGGACCCCTGTTGCCCAGTGCTGGGGCGTAGCGTCGTGCTCGTGGCACCGAGAAGCCGGCTCAAGGCTCAGCGGGAGGGGCTACGGCCCTACTTGTCGCAGGACCAGATGGCCCGCAAGATCGGCGTCGACCGCAAAACGGTGTGGAGGTGGGAGGTCGGCGAGGCCGACCCTTACGACCGGCACCTTCCGCTCATCGCCGAGCACTACGACTGGCCCCTCGACCGCATCCCGGAGCTGCTGGCCCGCGACGACGAGCCTGCAGTCGGCGCAAGCGAGCCTGCCACATCAGTGCCTGACGTCGACGGGATCGGCGCCATCGAGCTCATCCGCCGTACGGAGGCGACTGACGTCGGGTCGGGCACCGTGTCGGCGATTGTCCATGCCGTCGAGAGGTTGGCGACCAGCTACACCCACATGGTCCCGGCCGAGCTCCTGGCGTCCCTGAGGACGTACCAGAGCTACGTGATGCGCCTGCTCGACGGGCGGGCCACACTGGCGCAGCGCCGTGAACTGACGCGTCAGGCCGGCTGGCTGTCGCTGCTCGTGGCAACGGCGGCGATCGACGTCGGCCAGGACCGGGCCGCGGCGGCGAACTTCGATGCTGCACGTGTCATGGCGCGGGAGTCCGGCGACGACCAGCTGGCTGCGTGGGTCTTCGAGACCGAGGCATGGCAGGCGCTCAGCACCGGCCGGTTCGACCGGGCCGCGGCGCTGTGCCGAGCCGGCCTCGACCTCGTAGGGTCGAACACCTCCGCGCACGTGCAGCTCTGCACCCAGGCGGCGCGGGCAGCCGCTCGGCTCGGCGACCGGCGGGAGACCCGGCGTAGGGTCGACCAGGCGATGACCGAGATCGACCGGCTGCCGTCAGCGGTCGGGCCCGAGCACCACTTCACGGCCGACCGGGACCGTGTGCTGCTGCATTGCGCCGCGGCGCTCGTCTGGCTGGCCGACGGCGACGCAACCACCGAGGAGTACGCCCGCCGCTCCGTGGACACCTACGAGCCCGGCGACTATGCCCACCACCTGGCCACCGCGCGCATGAACCTGGCCATCCTGCTGGCCGACACGGACCAGCCCGCAGAGGCAGCGCACCTGGGGCAACAGGCGATCATCGAGGCGGCCTGGCGGCTCTGCCGCACCGACCTGCTCCTGACCGACGACCTCAACCGGACGCTCACCGGCCGCTACGACGCCTCCGAGGTCCAGTTCTGGACCGAGGCATACACCGAGACCAGGCGGGCGATCATGACCCGTCAGCCCGAGTTGACCGCCTCGACGAGCACACCGCCGGCCATCGGCTGAACAGCCCGCACCCGGAACCCGGGCGGCGGCGCCGCCACCTCCGCCGGGGTACCGCTGGCCGGGCCGGACAGCCACACGCGCACCTCGTCCACCAGGCCCGCGGCAACAAACATCTCCCCCAACGGCCGACCGCCGGCGACGAGCACCGACCGTGCGCCGCCGTCATACATCGCCTGGAGCGCCGCCACCGGCCCGTCCTCGCCCCGGAGCTGCGGCACCCTGAAGTCACCGTGCGCACCTGGCACTCCCTCGGTCGCGACGAAACCGTCACCCACCACGACATCGACCGTCGATCGCACCCCAGCGAGCACGTCAGCGGGCAGTTCTCCACCACCGCACCCATCCTGCCGGTACGCCCAGATCACACGCGGCCGACCCCGCGCCAGGGTCTCGAGCCACGTACCCAGGACGACCAGCACCTCCTCGCCCAGGACCCCGACATCGACCTTCACACCGCCTTCCCGCAACAGCGCAGCACCACCGGCACCGCGGGACGTCGGATCCAGAACACCGATGACCACCCGAACCACGCCGGAATCCAACAGCGCCTGGTGGCACGGCGGGGTCCTACCGTGGTGACAGCACGGCTCCAACGTGACATACGCCGTCGCGCCCACCGCCCGGTCACCGGCCGCGTCCAGCGCGTTCCGCTCAGCGTGCGGGCCACCCTTCCGCTCGTGGAAACCCTCACCAACCACGTCCCCGTCGGGGGCGACGATCACACAACCGACCGGCGGGTTCGGACTCGTCCCGCCAAGTCCGAGCGCCGACAGGACCACAGCCCGCCGCATCGCCGTCACGTCTCGACCGGTTGCTGACACCGACGGGCAACGTACCGGCCCCGTCCGCGGACATGACGCCGGTGGGCCGTGCCGGACGGCATCACGTTGCGACGCGCCGCCGCATCCGCCGTGCCAACTGCGTCGCGGAGTCGGCCAAGGATGGGGACCGGCCCCCCGGCCCGGTACAGCGCCGAGGCGCGTTCACCGTCCGGTCGTCAGCGCTGAATCGCTTCAGACGCCACATCCTCGACTGGCGCGCCGGTCCGTCAGTTGAGGTGGGCCGCGTCGAGCCGGGCCAGCTTGTCCGGGTTGCGCATGATGAAGATGTCGCTGACCTGCCCGGTCTGGTCGAACGCGAACGAGACGGCCGCGGTGACCCGGTCGTGGTCGACGAGCTCGAGCCCGAAGGTGGCGTTGATCTCGGCGTCCTGCAGGACGTGCTGCCGCCAGGAGGGCCCGATCGTCGACTCGACGAAGGCGACCACCGCGTCGCGGCCGTGCAGCGTCTCCCGGATGGTGGGGACCTTGCCGCCGCTGTCGGCGTGCAGCGCCACGTCGTCGGCCAGCAGGCGGGCGAGCGCGTCGGTCGAGCCCGCTGCCACCGCCCGGCGGAACGCCCGGAGCAGGTCCTGCTGCCGCTCCCGGGGCGTGTGGTGCCGGACGTCCGGACGGCCGACGTTGCGGCGCGCCCGCGCCACGAGCTGGCGGCAGGCCGGCTCCTGCATGCCCAGGGCGGACGCCACCTCGGCATAGCTGCGGTCGAACACCTCCCGGAGCAGGTAGGCGGCCCGCTCCTTCGGGGTCAGGCGGTCGAGCAGCAGCAGGAAGGCGGTGGTCACCGACGACGCCAGCGCCGCGTGGTCACCCGGATCGTCCTCGCTGCTGGTGTGCACGAAGTCCGGCAGCCACGTGCCCACGTAGGAGACGCGGGCCCGGTTGGCGGCGGTGGCCAGGTCGATCGAGCGGCGGGTGCACACGGTGGTCAGCCAGGCGCCGGGGCTGCGGATGGCGTCCTTGTCGGCCTGCAGCCACGCGACGTAGGTGTCCTGCACCGCGTCCGCGGCGTCGGCGGTCGACCCGAGCACCCGGTAGGCCAGGCCCATGAGGGTGCTCCGATGCTGCTCGAACGTCTCGACGTCGTCGTTCGTCATCGTCAGTGCCCCGAGATCTGGAAGCGGTTCCAGAGGTTGATCATGGCCACCGCCGACGTGAGCGCGCCGATCGCGGTGTCGTCGAAGTGCTCGCGCAGTGTGGCACGCAGGGGTGCGTAGTCGGCGGCGGGGTCGAGGTGGGTCAGCGCCTCGGCCCAGGACAGGGCCGCCTTCTCCGCCGGCGTGAAGTCGGCGACGTGCCGCCAGACCACCAGCCGGTCGAGCCGGTCGTCGGTCTCGCCGTCGCGCCGGGCCTCGCGGGTGTGCAGCTTGACGCAGTACGCGCACTGGTTGATCTGCGAGACCCGGAGCTTCACCAGGTGGCGGAGGCCCGGCGCCAGCGTCGAGGCCGAGAGCTCGGCCTCGACCTTCTCCAGCAGGCCCAGGACCTGGGGGACCTCACGCTCGTAGCGGACGGGGGACGACGTCGTCATGGTCATGGCGATCTCCGTGGTGGGGGGTGTCGCCGATGAGACGATCCGGGCCTGTGCCCTGTGACGCGCGGCGTCGGCTGCCGGCGGTCGGTCCGCCCGCCACGGGCTTGCCCCGCGGCGCCGATGTGGCGCCGATGTGGCGCGGGGCGTACCCCTACGGCGCTGTCGAGCGATGACGGGTCCGCATGACATGACCGGTGCGAAAGCCCCGCCAGGCAGGCGGGCGCACCGGTCCGCTGGGGAATCAGGGCGGGCGCCCGTACGAGGAGGGCCGAATGGCCGGAGAAATACTTGTGACCGTCGCGAGCAAGCTGACGAGCCTTGGCCTCGCCGCCAAGGTCGGTCTGGGTGTCACGGTCGCGTCGGCGAGCGTCGCCGGTGCTGGGGCTGCCGGGGTTCTGCCCGACCAGGCCAACCAGCGGGCGCGTGATGCCATCGAGGCGGTGACGCCGGTCGAGTTCGACGAGCCCGCCGCCGATCACGGCGACAACTTCGGCGGCGTCGTGTCCGGTGACGCCACCGGCGAGAGCGACGGCGAGCCCGGCGTCGACGGGTCGGAGATCTCCCAGATGGCACCGGGCGCAGCGCACCGGCCCACCGATCCGGGCCTGGCCCCGGCCGACGCCGGGAAGCCGGACGCGACGGGCACCGACCAGGCCACCGAGACCCCGGCCGCGTCGCATCTCCCGGACGACGCCGGCGCGCCGGACGGCACGCAGTCCACCACGCCTGAAGCACCCGAGGGCCCGCCGAGCACGCTGCCGAGCGGCGGCGACCGCCCCGGCGGCGGAGGCGACACGATCCAGCCGGGCTGACGCCTCAGCGCTCCGTCCGCCTGGCTCCCCCACATGGTGGGGGCCGATCGGCCCGGCCGTCCCCCACGCGGCCGGGTCGATCGCGTCCGGGCACGGGTGGCCGCCCGGCCGGGGACCCGCAAGTCACCCGCCCACGTCGGACCGCTTCGCCTCGGTGAGGTTCCGTCGCTGGTCGTCGCGGCCGAGGTACCCGGCGGCGACGTTGTCCTTGTCCACGCGCCGCACGTGCTGCACGTAGTCGTGGTGGCTGGCGTAGAGCCGGTCGAGCGTCGCATCGTCGAACGGCTCGTGACTGCCGAACAACCGGCAGAAGCTCGGCCCGCTGTTGTCTCCGGTGTTCAGGGCGGTGGGCACCTCGACCTGCGAGAGGCGGATGCCGCCGACGGCGTGGCCGAGCTCGTCCCGGGCCTTGGTGCCGTCGGCGTTGAACGCCAGCGGCTCGGCTGTGGGCGGGGGCGTTCCGCGCTCCACCCAGCGGACCAGGTGGTCGTAGGCGGCGCCGAGCACCTGTTGGAGCGGCACCCGGCTGAACGGCGGCCGATCGCACTCGACCTCGGTGACGCCGCCGAGGTCGCGCTCCGCCAGGGGGCGGCGGTACACCTGCCCGGCCCAGCCCGAGTGGGCGGCGCCCGCCACCTCCCAGCGGCGGAACTGGTCGGTGTCAGCGGGCCGGTTGGGGGTGCGCACGTCCGTCTCGGACAGGATCTGGAACACCGGCTCCGACCCCACGCGCGTGGGCGCCGACCCGACCACGAAGGCGTAGCCGTCGAACACCGGCTCGATCTGGGGCAGGACCGCGTTGTAGTAGACGGTCATGCGCCCGGCCGACTGCGACGCACCCACGGCGAGCAGGGTGTCGACCGGCAGACCACCCAGCGGGTCGGCGCCCTGCGGCGCACCCAGCGCCCGGGCCGCCTGGCTGAAGATGTCGTAGGAGAGCTCGTCCGCCACGAACCGACGGCCACCGGTGACATCGAGGGTGCCGTACCGGGCGGGGCTCCAGGCGGCCAGTTGGTCGACCCCCACCCGCTGGGCCGACACGCCGACCCAGGCGTAGCCGTCGTCCATGATCTGGTCGGCGCTCCACAGCGCGTCGAGGTCGTAGCCGGCCGTGACGTTCTGCCATTCGACGAGCACGGTGCCGTTGAACCGGCTGTTGCGTTCCGGCCGGCGCACGATGATGCGGGTCTGGTAGGCCACGTCCTCGGCCAGCCGCTCACCGGTCACCGCGTAGGCGTCCGCCGCGCCGGAGATCAGGAACTCCTCTTCGACGTAGCCCTCCCGCTCCAGGTCGAGCCAGGTCGAGAAGAACGGGTACGTGTCCTCGATGGCCGGCGCCAGGCGGTCCCCTGGGACGGTTCCCGGCAGCGGCCCCTCGACGACGGGTCCCGGAGCGACCTGGGCCACGC
Source organism: Acidimicrobiales bacterium (assembly GCA_035693765.1). GTDB lineage: Bacteria > Actinomycetota > Acidimicrobiia > Acidimicrobiales > VFJN01 > ZC4RG19. The sequence continues at coordinate 1,743 of DASSGC010000197.1, read as the reverse complement.
GGGACCCCGCCGGTGCCGCGGGCACGAGAGCGGCGGCGAGCGCGAGAGCGGCGGCCACCGGCCCCGCCCTCCGCATCAGGTGCCGACGATGCGAGCGTGCAGCCTTCGCGACTTAGCGGTGCCGGCGGTACTGCAGCCCGACGGTCCCGTTGCTGAACTCGGCGCTGGAGACCAGGTCAAGCCGGTAGGACTTGGGGACATCGTCGAACAGCCGGGTACCCTCGCCCGCAACGTAGGGGTGCAAGTCCAGGCGGAGCTCGTCGATCAAGTCGAGCCGCATGAGCGACCGCCAGAAGCTGACGCCGCCCCAGACCACGATGTGGCCGTCGCCGCCTCGCCTGAGCTTGTCGATCTCTTCTGTCGTGTCACCAGCGGCGATGGTGGTGTTGGCCCACTCGGCCGTCCTCAGGGTCCGGGAGAAGACGACCTTGCGCGCGGCGTTCATGATGCCGGAGAACGGGTGGTCGGCCGTCGGCAAGGCCCCGGCCATGCCCTCGTAGGCGGCGCGGCCCATGATGTGCGCGTACGCGCTCTGGTAAACGCCGATCTTCTGCTCCAGGTCCGCCGGGTCGACGGGCAGGCCGAAGCAGAACTGCCAGTACTCGGTGCCCTCGTCGGCGAGAAGGCCGTCTAGCGAGTACATGAACACCCACGCAATCAGCTTCCGCATGATCAGAACTCCATGGTCTCGGGTCGCGACCGTGCTCGCTAGGGGAACGTGCCTGCCCCAGGGCCGCGGCGTCGTGGCCTGTCGCCAACGCTTCAACGCCAGTGCCGCCCGAAGGTCATCGGTGCCCGGTCAACTGGCCGGTTGCGCGGTCAGGTACCGGGGTGTCTACTCGCCGCTGTCCGGTCCCCGACCGGGGGCTGGCCGCGCACGACCTCAGCCGCGGGCGATCTTGTCCAGCGGGTACGAGCGCTCGATCATCCCGAACGCCTCCTCACCGTCCCACCGGTAGCGGGCCCCGCCCTGGTTGACCGCGGGGAAGCTCGACGTCTCCTGCTTGAGCGCCTCGGTGACGAACGTCTTGTCGTCGTGATGGATGTCGAACGCCGAGACGATCGTCTCGCCCTCGATCCGGACGGTGCCGCGGCGGGTCTCCAGCACCAGCGAGACGTCCTCGCCGAGCGGTTGCAGCCGGGTGAGCCACGGGGCCTCGACCACGCGCGCGGGCTCGAGCCCGCCGTCGCCCGAGAAGACGTAACCCTCGTTGAACGTCGGCTCCCCGTCCGGGCGGGGCGGGTAGGCGATGTAGCCGAACGCCCGCCCGCTGCCGAACAGGGCCGACTGCCAGCAATGGCCCCAGAAGCCCGCGAGCCGCCGAACCCCCTGGCGCCGGATCCGCAGGCCGCTGCCCGTGAAGGCGTGCTCCTGCGCGCCCACGCGCACCGAACCGGTGGCGCGGAACAACTGCTCGTAGCGGCGTCCGCCCATGAGGTCGCCCTCGATCGAGGACTCGAGCCGGGCACCGGACTCGGCCTGCAGCGTGCCCTGGACCCACGGCGGCACGGCCATGGTGGCCTCGACCTCGAACCGGACGTCGACGAGCGGGCCATCCGTCCTGCCTTCGACCAGGTCGAACGTCGAGGTCTGGACCGCCGGTCCCGCGAAGGTCATGGTCCAGGTCCGGAACGGCTCGATGCACCGGAAGCCGAGCGGTCCGGCGCCGAGGACGGTCGGCAGGCCCTCCGGGCCCTGCGCCGGCCAGGCGTCCCCGTCCTGCCGGACGCGGAACACCCGCC
>DASSGC010000196.1:0-8255 GCA_035693765.1 Acidimicrobiales bacterium | reverse complement strand
CGCCCCGCACCTGCTCGACGCCCTCGTCACCCGCCGCCACCACCGGCCGTTCCAGCAGGTCGAGCGGGCCCAGCGGGTCGAGCGCCAGGGCCAGGGTGTCGTTGTCGGTCGCACCCTGAGCCAGAACGGCCAGCACCCGGGCGCTGGCCCAGTCGGTGGGGGCCCGGCCCAGCGACTCGGCCATCGGGCCGAGCTGCGAGTAGACGGTCTCGCCGTCGACCACCACGCGCGTGGGGCGCGACCAGTCCCCGTCGAGCGGTTCGCCCGCGGCCGCCAGCGCCTGCGCGGCCTCGGACATGTCGGTGAGCGCCTCGGCCCGGCCGCTCGCCCGGTCGAAGGCCGCACGGTGCACGAACGTCAGCGGCGTCCCGCGCCCCTCGATCGTCGTCCGCAACTCGACGCGGGCCGAACCGACCGCCCGGGTGGCGGCCAGCGCGTCGGCCAGCGCGTCGGCCGGGGGCGGGGTGGGGGGCGGACCGTCGGGGTCGTCGGACCCGCCCGGGGGCTCGGACGCACGCGCAGCCATGACCAAGATCATGGCCACGATCGACACCGCACCGCACAGTTGTACGGGGCGCAACGAAAATTGGCGCACGGGCGCCCTCCTCGCGGACCGTCGTCGACGCCGACGACACCTGGTGGCGAGGTGGGGACGCCCGGGACGCGGGGCGCAGCGCGCAGGATGCCGGTCCGCCCCACCGAGCGGGAACGGCGCCGGGCACGATAGCCGGGCGGCGAACGGCGGGGGAACCCGCGGCGAACCGCCCGATCGCGCCCCGTACACTGGCCGGCGGTGTGGTGCGGGCCCGGGCGGGCCGTGGGCCCACCCGGAGGCTCGCACCCGAGCCGCCGAGACGTTCAGGAGGTCGACGTTGGAGCGGAAGCAGGCGGTGTCGCTGGGGCTACGCCTCGCCGTCAGCGCTGCCATGCTGGCCGTCCTCGTGGCCAAGGTCCCGTCGTTCGAGGTCGACGACCTGGTGCCCGAGCGGTCGCTCGGCACGGCGCTGTGGCTCGGCGCGGCCGCCGCCCTCACGCTCGCCGGCATCGCCCTGTCCGCCCTGCGCTGGCAGAAGGTGCTGGAGGCCCTCGACATCCGCACCCGCCTCCCCCGGCTCATGTCGCACTACCTGGCGGGGCAGTTCGTCTCCAACGTGCTCCCCACCACCATCGGCGGCGACGTCCTCCGGGTCAGCCGGCTGTCGCGCGACACGGGCGAGTCGTCGGGCACGTTCGCCTCGGTGGTGCTCGAACGGCTCACCGGCTGGCTGGTGCTGCCCGTCATCACGATCGTCGGGTTCGCCGTCAACCCCGGCCTCCGCCACCTCGGCACCGCCACCCGGGTCGCGCTGGGCCTCGCCGTCGGCACGCTCGTGCTGCTGGTCGCCGTGCTGGCCGCCGCCGGCAGCCGCCGGCTCGGGGGCCGGTACGCCGCACGCGGCGACTGGCGCCGCTTCCTCGGCGCCGTCCACCTGGGCGTCGACCACTTGCGGTCCCATCCCGCGGCCGCGGCCAACGTGCTGGTCGCCGGGTTCGCCTACCAGCTCGCGCTCGTGCTGGCGGCCGTCGCGGCCGCCCAGGCCCTGGGGCTGCGCCCGGCCGGGCTGACCGCCCTCCTCGCCTTCTTCCCCGCCGTGGCCATCGCCCAGGTCCTGCCGATCAGCATGTCGGGGCTCGGCGTGCGCGAAGGTGCCTTCGTGCTGTTCCTCGGACCGCTCGGCGTCGCCCACGAGCAGGCCATCGCCCTCGGGCTGCTCTTGTACCTGCTCAACCTGGCCGTCAGCCTGCTGGGTGCGCCGGCGTTCGCCACCGGGGGCCGACCGCGGGCGGCCGTGCCGGCGTGACCACCGTCGACCCCGACGTCGCGGACGACGACCCGGAGGGCCGGGTGGGCACCGGCATCGGGCCCACCGGCACCGCCGGCGCGGCCGAGGAAGGCACCGACGACGGCCTGTCCGTCGCGCCCGGCGCAGCGCCGGCCCGGCGCCCGCGCACCTCGCTGCGCTGGTGGCGCGAGGTCGTCTACATCTTCGTGGTGTACGTCGCCTACTCCGCGGTCCGCAACCAGTTCGGGTCGGGCGCCGGCACCTCGGTCGACGCCGACCCCGCGTTCCACCACGCCGAGGCCATCATCCAGGTGGAGCGGAACCTGCACCTCTACTTCGAGGACCGGCTGCAGCAGTGGTACCTCGACCTCCCGCTCGACGGCCTGATCCGCGTGTGGAACGTCTACTACGGCATCTTCCACTTCGTGGTGGCGGCGTTCGCGCTGGTGTACCTGTACCGCAAGGCACCCGAGCGCTACCGGGTGTGGCGCAACACGCTGGCGTTCACGACCGTGCTGGCCCTCGTCGGCTTCGCCACCTTCTCGCTGATGCCCCCGCGCCTGCTCGACGACCCCGGCGTCTACGGCGGCTGCACCCACCACACCGGCCTCGACGCGGACGCCCTGCCCGACGCCGCGGGCGAGGCGCCGTGCGACGGGTTCGGCTACGTCGACACCGTGGCCACCTACGGCGGCTGGGCGTCGTTCGGCAGCGAGGAGATGGCCGCCGTCTCCAACCAGTACGCCGCCATGCCCAGCATGCACATCGGCTGGTCGACGTGGTGCGCGTTCGTGCTCGCCCCGCTGATCCGCCGCCGGTGGCTGCGGGCGCTGGCCATCGCCTACCCGCTCGTCACCCTGTTCGACATCATGGTGACCGCCAACCACTACTGGATCGACGGGCTGGGCGGCCTGGCCTGCCTCGGCGCCGGCTACCTCATCGCCCGGGCGCTGACCCGGGCGTGGGAGGCCCGGCGCGGGACCGTGACCGGCGCCCGCCCGGCCGTCGCCTGACCGTCCCGTCACGCGGCGGGGGCACCCCACACGACATCGTCGCCGTGGTAGCCCGCCGTGCCGAGCACCTCCTCGCCGCCGCCCGGCCACCAGGTCAGCCGGATGTCGGCCACCGGCCCGGCGGGCTCCAGGCGGAGCCAGGCCAGGGGCGCCTCCGGCCCGGCGGCCGCCCCCCGCCGCCGGAGCGCCTCGCGCATGCGGTCGCGGGATGCCGGGAGGATGTACTGCCAGACGATGGAGTGCACCACCACGGTCGCCCGGCCGGTGGCCGGCGACGCCAGCCGGTCACCCAGCCAGTCGCCCACGTCGGCCCGGGTCACCCGGGCGGGGACGCGCGCCGCCACGGCCAGGGCGGCGTCGAGGCGGGCCCGGCGCGCCACCTGATCGGGCCAGAGGTACGAGCGGAGCGTGCGCCGCCCCTCCTCGGTGGTGGGGTCGAGCGGGTTGCGGTCGCAGCCCTCGCGCCCGGCCACGGTGATGCCCCCCGGGACCGCCAGGTCCGGCGGCCCGGACCCGCCGGGTGCCCAGACACCGGTGAACCGGACCGGGCTGGCAGGATCCCCGAGGGTCGAGGCGCCGGTGTCGTACCAGAAGCGGTCCCACCGCAGGTTGAGGCCCGCGCTGGCCCCCACCTCCAGCACCCGCAGCGGCAGGCCGCTCCGGCGGGCGACCTCGGCGTAGCCGCCCACCAGCGCCGCCGACCGCCCGACCTCGTTGGTCTGGACGCCGTGCGCCAGCCGCGCCTCGACCTCGGGACGCAGGTCGGCCACCGTGGCCAGGAAGGCGCCGACCAGGTCCGGCCCGGGCGATCCGCCCGCCGACGGGTACTGGGCCGCGAGCGCCGGCGCCCGGCCGTCGAGCACCAGCCGGTGGACCGCCCCCAGGAACCGCAGCGGCAGCATGGAGTTCACCGAGTCGCCGGCGTGCGGGACCAGGACCGCGGCGCACACCCCGCCGGCGGCGACGTCGGCGGCGATCCCGTCCAGCAACCGGGCGTACAGCGTCGAGCCCAGCGCGGCGCAGGCCTGGCGCTGCCGCGCCAGCGTCTCGTCGAGCGGCAGGACTCGGGACGTGGCCACGCTCGATTCTCTCGCACCGGCCTCGCCCCGTGGGCGGCCGCGGGCCGAGAGCGATAGCGTGGAGCGCTGGTCGGGAGCGGACACCCGAAACCCATCCCCGTCGCCGGAGCCGCCTGCATGCTCCTCGAGTCGATCGAGAACCCGTCCGACCTGCGTGGTCTGACGTACAACCAGCTCGACGAACTGGCCGGTGAGATCCGTGGCCACATCGTCGAGGCCGTGTCGGCGAACGGCGGCCATCTGGGGTCCAACCTGGGCGTGGTCGAGCTCACGCTGGCGGTCCACCGGGTGTTCGCGTCGCCGCGCGACGTGATCCTGTGGGACACCGGCCACCAGGCCTACGTCCACAAGATCCTCACCGGGCGGCGCGACGCCTTCACGTCGCTGCGCCAGGCCGGCGGCCTGTCGGGCTACCCCTCCCGGGCGGAGTCCGACCACGACTGGATCGAGAACAGCCACGCCTCGACGGTGCTCTGCTACGCCCACGGGTTGGCCGAGGCGTTCAAGGTGCGCAGCGTCGACGACCGTCGGGTCGTGGCCGTCATCGGCGACGGGTCGCTCACGGGCGGGATGTCGTTCGAGGGGCTCAACAACCTGGGCCACTCCGACAGCCGGGCCGTCATCATCCTCAACGACAACGGCCGCAGCTACGCCCCCACCGTGTCGAAGCTGGGCGAGAGCCTCGGCCGCCTGCGCCTCAACCCGTCCTACGTCCGCAACCGGGCCCGGCTCGACCGGCTGCTGCACGAGGTGCCGCTGGTGGGCGAGCACCTCGAGCGGGGCGTCGAGGGCGCGCTGGCGGCCCTGCGGGAGATGTTCGAGCCGCCCGCGTTCTTCGAGATGTTGGGCGTCCGCTACACCGGGCCCTTCGACGGCCACGACATCGCCGGGCTGGAGAGCGCGCTGCGCAACGCCGGCGAGTACGACGGCCCCATCGTCGTCCACGTGCTCACGCAGAAGGGGCGGGGCTACGCACCGGCCGAGAGCGACCCGATCAAGCGGCTCCACGACCTGTCCGACGCCAAGCCCGGCAGCTACACCGCCGCGTTCACCGAGGCGGTGATCAAGGAGGCCGAGCACCGGCCGGAGCTGGTCGCCATCACGGCGGCCATGCCCGACTCGACGGGCCTGCTGCCGTTCAAGGAGCGCTTCCCGGACCGGTTCTTCGACGTCGGCATCGCCGAGCAGCACGCGGTCACCGCCGCCGCCGGCATGGCGATGGGCGGCCTGCGCCCCGTGGTGGCGATCTACTCGACCTTCCTGTCGCGGGCGTTCGACCAGGTCAACTTGGACGTCGGCATGCACCGCCAGCCGGTGGTGTTCTGCCTCGACCGGGCCGGGATCACCGGCGACGACGGCGCCAGCCACCACGGCGTGCTCGACATGGTGCTGATGTCGAAGGTGCCCGGCATGACGATCTTCGCCCCGTCCTCGTACCGCGAGCTGGGCGTCATGCTGCACGACGCCCTCGAGCTGTGCACCGACGGCCCGGCCGTGATCCGCTGGCCCAAGACGATGCCGCCCGAGGACGACGGCACCATCGAGGTCGGCGGGGGCCTCGCGGCCCGCAAGGCGCACGCGGGCCGCGACGTCTGCCTGCTGGCCGTGGGGAAGATGCTCGGGCCCGCGTCCGCCGCCGCCGAGCTGCTGGCCGCCGAGGGCATCGCCGCCACCGTGTGGGACGTCCGGGTGGCCAAGCCGCTCGACGAGGAGATGCTCGCCGACGCCGCCGGCCACCCGGCGGTGGTCACGCTGGAGGACGGCTACCGCGAGGGGGGCATCGGCTCCGCCATCGCGGGGCGGCTGGCCCAGCGGGCCGAGCAGGGGGACACCGACCCGCCCTGCCTGGCGGTGCTGGGTGTGCCCGTGGAGTACATCCCCCACGGCAAGCCGGACGCGATCCTGGCCTCGTTCGGGCTCGACGCCGCCGGCATCGCCCACTCGGCGCGCGACCTCCTCGCTTAGCAGCGCGGCCACTCCGCCACGGAGAGTGGTTTGTCTTGGCGCGCCCGTCCGCACCCCTGGTCGTGGCCACCTGCTGCGGAACGCGACAAGGCCCGGACCGGATTTCTCCGGCCCGGGCCTCTCCCCCTGGTCGCCCCCAGCGGATCAGAGGTCACCTTAGTCGAGGTGGTGTCGTCTGTCACATAGGTAATCGCTGGTCGTGAGGAAAAAGTGACGGGCGATTCAGGAATCAGGCGTAGTAGGGGTTCTCGCCCAGCGCATGGTCGGTCGTGTCGATCACCTCGCGCACCTCGGGGATCGCCTCCCTGATCGACCTGGCGATGCCCTCACGCAGCGTCATCGCCGAAACGGCGCATCCCTGGCAGCCACCACCCATCGTCACGTAGACGACGTCGTCCTCGACGCGCTCGAGGGCCGCAAACCCGCCGTGCATGGCCAGCGACGGGTTGATCTGCCCGTCGAGCAGTTGCCGGACCTTGTCCTCGACCGAGCCGGACAGCTCGATGTGCGCGCCGGCGAGGGGGTCGGGGCGGTTGGGGTTGCGCAGGACGAGCCCGGCCTGGCCACCGGTCGACGGCAGGTCGAGGGTCGCGCCGCGCAGCGAGTCGATGCTGCCGCCGGGGATGATCACCGGCAGGTCGCCGACCGACTCGACCAGGTCGCCCGACGCCTCGTCGGCCTCGGACAGCGGGTCGAAGCTCAGGTCGTAGGTGTACTCGACGCCCTGGACGCCGGTGACCTCGATGCGGAGGCCGAGCGTGCCGGGATCGTCCTCCTGTGCCCGCAGCTCGAGGATCTTGTCCCGGGCGGGCTCGGTGACGGTCAGGACCATGCGGCCAGGCTAGCGCTGCCGCCGCCCCGCACCGCCCACCGCGGGCGAGCGCGACCCCACCACGCGAGAGGTCGCCGGTAGCCTTCGCCCATGCATTCCTTCGGCACGCTCCTGCGTTTCATCTGGCGCAGCAGCCGCCGGGCGGCAGTGTTCGTTCTCGGGGTCGCCCTGCTGGCGCTGGGGCTCGTCATGTTCGTGACCCCCGGTCCGGGCATCGTCCTGGTGGTGGCCGGGCTGGCGGTGCTCGCCACCGAGTTCGCGTGGGCCGAGCACCTGCTCGACGGGGCCAAGCAGCAGGCGGCGCGGGCCGGCAAGGCGAGCCAGCGGGTGCCGGGCGTCGCCGCGGTCACCGAGCGGGCCCGCCGCGTCTGGCCGTGGCGCCGGCGCGAGCTCGCCGAGGAGGGCGACGCGCCCTAGGACCTTCCTGTCGCCCCTGTCGCCGTCGCGGCCCGCCGTCCTCCGACGCCCGGATCGCCGCGATCGGGCTCAGGTGGCCAGACCCTGGGCCTCGGCCTCCTCGCCCAGGGCCAGCCAGGCCTCCTCCGCGGCGGCCAGCTCGCCGGCCAGGGCGGACAGCTCCTCGCCCACCCGGGCCAGGGCCACGTGGTCGTCGCTCGCGGCCGCCAGCTCGGCCTCCAGCACCGCCTGCCGCTCGCGGAGCCGGGCCATGTCGGCCTCCGCCTTGCGCATGAGGTGGCGCAGCGTGCTCGGCGTCCGTCCCGGGCGGGACGTCCCCCGCGCCGCACGCGCCGGCGGGGACGTCGAGCGGGGCGCGGCCGGACGCGCCGCGGTCGTGGCCGGGCCGGCCCGGCCCGGGACACGGGCGGCCCGGCGGGCCGCGTCCCAGGCCGCGTAGCCGCCCGGCACCCGCCCGACCCGGCCGGGGTGGCCGGCGTGGCCGTCGAGCACCACCACGTCCTCGACCGTCCGCTCCAGCAAGGCCCGGTCGTGGCTCACCACCACGAGGGTGCCCGGCCACGCGTCGAGCAGGTCCTCCAGGGCCCGGAGGGTGTCGAGGTCGAGGTCGTTCGTCGGCTCGTCGAGCAGCAGCACGTTCGGGCCCTCCCGCAGCACGAGGGCGAGCTGCAGGCGGCGCCGCTCGCCGCCGGACAGCAGCCGCACCGGCGCCCACTGGGCGTCGCTGTCGAACCACAGCCGTTCCAGCAGGGCGGCGTCCGACCAGTCGGGCTGGCGGGCCGGGCCCGCCACCAGCTCGCGCACCCGCGCGCCGGGCGGCAGGTCCACGCCCCGCTGGTCGTAGTAGCCCACCCGCACCGTCGAACCCCGCACCACCCGGCCCGAGCGCGGGGTCCGCCGGGCGGCCAGCACGTCGAGCAGCGTCGACTTGCCGGTGCCGTTGACGCCCACCACCCCCAGCCGCTCGCCCGGGCCGAGCGCCAAGTCGACGTGCTCGAACAGCAGGCCCTCGCCGTAGCCGTCGCTCACGTCGTGCAGCTCGATCACGGTGTCGCCCAGCCGCGGCATCCGCACCAGCTCGGCCAGCGGCAGATCGTCGGCCCGGGCCGGGTCGGGAGCCCGCCCG
>DASSGC010000195.1:0-9170 GCA_035693765.1 Acidimicrobiales bacterium | reverse complement strand
GGCGAGGCCAGCGGCCGACCCCGGCTCGACCCGCAGGTCCCGCAGGACCTGCTCACGGGTGGTGGGGGCGGGTCCGGCGTCGACCATCAGGCCCCCTCGGCGTCGAGCCGGCGGAGCACGAACTTCCCCGCCTCCGTCAGTGCGACGTAGGCGGCCACGGCCACGAGGCACGCCCGCCACTGGTCGCCTTCCAGGTCGACCGTGTCGAAGATGCGCTGCAGCAGCTGCACGGTCGTGACCAGCAGCGTGAGGGCCACCGCCGCCAGCATCAGCAGGTTGAAGCGCCCGTTGGCGATCGTCTCGCGGCGGAACACGCTCCGGCGCGGGTCCCGCCACTCCAGCGCCGCGGCCACGTGCAGCAGCGACGTGGTGACCAGGCCCATGGTGGTGGCGACAGCCAGACCGTAGCGGTCCTCGCCCCAGGACACCACGGCGAGCGTGCCGGCGGCGACGAGCAGCCCGGCGACGCCCAGCCGCACGCCGAGCGCCCGCGGGATGACCGGTTCGTCCGGCGACCGGGGACGCCGCTGCATGAGCCCGGTGCTGGCCGCGTCGAAGCCGAGTCCGACGGCGAGCAGCACGTCGATGGCGAAGTTGATCCACAGGATCTGCAGGGGCAGGAGGGGCACGCCGTCGGCGATCTCGAAGACGCCGGCGCCGACGAACGTGAGGATGAAGCCGGCCAGCATGATCATCTGGACCCGGACGTACTTCATCAGGTTGTCGTAGAGGCCCCGGCCGCCCTCGACCGCGGCCACGATCGTGGCGAAGTTGTCGTCTGTGAGGATCATCTCGCCGGCGTCCTTGGTGACCTCGGTGCCCGTGATCCCCATCGCCACGCCGATGTCGGCGCGGGCCAGCGCCGGCGCGTCGTTCACGCCGTCGCCGGTCATGGCGACGATGTTGCCCTGCTCCTTGAGGATGCTGACCAGGCGCACCTTGTCCTCGGGGGCCACCCGGGCGACGACGCCGATGCCGCCGACCTGGGCGTGGAGCTCGTCGTCGGGGAGCGCGGCGAACTCCGCCCCGGTCAACGCGCGGCCCTCGATGCCGAGCTGGCCGGCGATCGCTGCCGCGGTGGTGGCGTGGTCGCCGGTGATCATCCGCACCCGGATCCCGGCGTCCCTGCACAAGGCGATGGCGTCCTTGGCCTCCTTGCGCGGCGGGTCGACGATGCCGACGAGGGCGAGGAGCTCCAGCTCGGACACGAGGGCCAGCAGGTCGCCCCGCGGGTCGAACGAGGCGGGGTCGAAGTCCCGCCGGGCCACGGCCAGGACCCGCAGGCCGTCGCCGGCCATGCGGTCGTTCTCGGCCACCACCCGCGCCGAGCCCTCCTCGGTCATCTGCTGGCGCGCCCCGTCCGCGTCGAGGTAGTGGGTGGACCGGGCGAGCAGGATGTCCGGGGCGCCCTTGACGAAGCACCGCACCACGGTGCGGTCGCCGTCGTCGACCTCGTGGAACGTCGCCATGAGTTTGTACTCGGCGTCGAAGGGCACCTCGGCCAGGCGGGGGAAGGCCCGCCGGGTCTCCTCGACGTCGAGCCCGCCCTTGGCCGCGAGGACGACCAGCGCGCCCTCGGTGGGGTCGCCGATGCAGGCCCCGTCGCGGATCACGGCGTCGTTGGCCAGCGCCATCGGCATCATGAACGGCTCGATCGGCAGGTCGCTGCTGCCGGCCACCCGCAGGACGCGCCCGGTGGTCGAGTAACCCTCGCCGTCGATGCCGTAGCGGCGGCCGGCCACCACGAGCTCGCGGGCCGTCATCTGGTTCAGGGTGAGCGTGCCGGTCTTGTCCGAGCAGATCGCGGACGTCGATCCCAGCGTCTCCACCGATCGCAGCCGCTTGACGATGGCGCCCTTGGCGGCCAGGTCCCGCGTGCCGACCGACAGCAGGTACGTGACCACCGCCGGCAGGCCGGTGGGGATGGCGGAGATGGCGAGGCTGATCCCGACGAGGAACAGGTCGTCGAAGTCCTCGCCCCGCGCCAGCCCGAGCACGACGATCAGCACCAGGGCGGCCGCGGCCATGATCGTGATCAGCACGGTGAGCTGGTCGAGCTGGCGGGTGAGCGGGGTCTTCTCCTGCTCGACGCCGCTGAGCATCCCGGAGATGTGCCCGACCTCGCTGCCCATGCCGGTGGCGGTGACCACCATCTCTCCCCGGCCCCGCGTGACCTGGGAGTTCATGTAGGCCATGTCGACCCGGTCGCCGAGCGGCACGTCGTCGCCGGTCACCGCCTCGACGTTCTTGGCCACCGGTGTGCTCTCGCCGGTGAGGCCGGCCTCCTCGATCTCCAGCGTGGCCGCCACGAGGAGCCGGCCGTCGGCCGGGACCTTGTCGCCCGCCTCGAAGCTGACGATGTCGCCCGGCACCAGATCCTCGGCCGGGACCTCGACGATCTCGCCGCCCCGCCGGGTGTTGGCGGTGATGATCAGCATCTGGCGGAGGGCGGCCACGCTCTCGGCCGCCTTGCCCTCCTGGTGGAGGCCCATCAGGGCGTTGACCACCGTGATGCCGAAGACCACCAGCCCGGTGGACACGTCCTGGAGGGCGATGATGCTGACGACCGCGGCCCCGACGAGCACGAGCTGCATCAGGTCGCGGTACTGGCGGAGGAACGTCTTCCAGGCGGGCTCCTTGGCCTCCTCGGCCAGCTTGTTGGGCCCGTAGCGCTCCCGCCGCTCGGCGACCTCGGCCGCGTCGAGGCCCACCGACGGATCGACGCCGAGCCGGCGGCAGGCCTCGTCCGCCGGGAGGCTGTACCAGTCGGCGGGCTCGGCCTCGCCGGCCGCCGGCCCCGGAACCACGGCGAGCGCCGGACTGCCGGATTCAGGCACGGGCGGGGGTCCCGGGTACCTGGCGCCCGCCGTAGGTGGTCAGGGCGTAGATCACCAGCATGGCGAGGCTCACGCTCAGGATGGTCCACAGCGGCTGGTAGTAGATCCACGGCAGGAAGGTGATGGCGGCCACGGCCGCGGCGACGGTGCCGACCCAGCGGGCCCACTCGGCCCCGCCGACGACGGCGATTCCGGCGGCGATGAGCACGATGCCGACCACCAGCCAGACCCAGCCCCAGGCGGTCAGGTCGTCCTCGAACAGGACGGTCTTCACCTCCTCGGAGAGGTCGTCGTCGTACTTGAACGCCCACAGCGCATCCAGGACCTTGAACGCTCCGCTGACGACGAGGAGCGTGCCGGCGAACGCCAGCCACCCCGCCCCTCGCGGTGCCACCGCATGGTCGCTCACGTGGCCTCCTCGCGCCGCGTCCATCGAGCGACACCGACGATCCGTTGCTCCCGGGTGGGGCAGCACCACCCACCCGGGGGTGGTCCGGCGCAGCGCAGGCCCGGGGACCACCCCCGCAGGGTGATGCGCCGGGCCGGCGCCACCCAATATCAGAGAGTGACGGCCTCGACGCGACACGTGAGGCCAGGTCTCTACGTGCGGGAGGGCGCCGGATGGGTGACGTGGGAGACCCCAACGACCGGCCGGTGTCCGGTCTGCCCACGTCCGCTCTGCTCAAGGCCAAGCTCCGGGCGCCGGTGGTCCCCGACCACTACGTGCGCCGCCCCCGCCTGCTGAGGCTGCTCGACGAGGCGGTCGAGCAGCCGCTGACCCTGGTGGTCGCCCCCGCCGGTGTGGGCAAGACCGTCCTGCTCGCGGGCTGGGCGGCCGAGACGCACGTCGCCACCGGCTGGCTGTCCCTCGACGAGTCCGACCGCGACCCGTCCCAGCTGTGGTCAGGCGTGATCGCCGCCCTCGACCGGCTCGCGCCCGGGTGCGCAGACGCGGCGCTGGCCCGGCTGTGGCGCCCCGGCGGGCTGGCCGGCGTCGTGGAGGAGCTGCTCGACGGCCTGGACACCCGCGCCGGTCCGCCGGTCGTGCTCATCGTCGACGACCTCCACATCGCGGACGGTGACGACGTCGCCCGGTCGCTGGCGACCTTCCTGCTGCACCTGCCGTCCTGGTTGCACGTCGTGGGCCTGTCCCGCCGGAAGCCCAGGCTGCCGCTCGAACGCATGCGAGCAGGCGCCCAGGTCGGCGAGGTCAACCTCGCGGAGCTGCGGTTCTGCCGGCACGAGGCCCAAGAGATGCTGGCTCGCCTGGCGCCATCCCTGCCCGAGGAGTGGATCGAGACCACCGCGGCGCAGGCCGACGGCTGGGCCGCCGGCCTGCAGCTCGCGGCGTTGGCCGCCCGCGCCCAGCAGGCCCGGGGCGACGCCGGGGTGCCGGCGGCAGGGCACGAGATGCTCGTCGACGACTACGTCTGGGGCGAGGTCCTCGGCTCCGAGGACCGCGACCTGGTCGACGTGCTGCTGGATGTCGCGGTCGTCGAGCGGGTGAGCGCGCGCCTGGCCCGGGCGCTCAGCGGGCGGCAGGACGCGGGGGCGGTCCTCCTGCAGGCCGAGGCCCGGGGACTGTTCGTCAGCCGCCTCGGCCAGGCGGGCTGGTTCGAGCTGCACGCGCTCGTCCGCCGGACCCTGCTCGCCGAGCTCGAACGGAATGCACCCCAGCGTCTCGCCGAGCGCCACGCCCGCGCCGCGCGGTGGTTCCAGGTCGCCGGCGAGACGCCCAGGGCGCTGGCGCACTGGGTCGCCGCCGGGCGCCCCCGCGACGCGCTCAGGCTCCTCGCCGCCAGCCACGCGGAGCTGTACGACAGCGGCCGGGAGGCGACGGTGGTCCGCACGATCGCCGCCATCCCTGCCGAGGAGGCCGCCGCCGACCTGGACGCGATGATCGACTACGCCTGGTGCCACCTGCTCGTGAGCCGCTCCCGCTTCACCCAGCTCGTCGAGGAGATGACCTGGTGGGCGCAACGATCGCCACCGAGCGAGCTCACCCGGGCCCGGCTGGAGATGATGCAGTCGATGGCGGCCACGATCGGCGGGGAGTGGGACGAGGGTGGCCGCCTGGCCCGCCGCGGCATGGCCGAGCTGGGCCAGAGCTGGTGGCAGGACCCGCTCGGCCGCTTCGGTTGGAACATGGTGGCCCGCGAGGTGGCGCTGTCGGAGAGCTGGGACGACGGGAGCGACGAGGTGCGAGAGGCCGGGCACGCCCTCGGCCGCCTCCCGGAGCGCCGGCTGACGTTCGAGGGGACGCGGGCCCTGGGACTGGCGCTCGCCGGCCGGCCGGCGGATGCGCTGCGGGTGGCTGCCGGGGTGCGCCGGGCCGCCGAGGTGGCGAGCATGACGATCCTGCGGGCGGAGCTTGCGGTCGCCGAGGCGATCGCCCACCGCGACCTCGGCGACCACGGCCGGGCGGTGCCGGAGCTGGAGTCGCTGGCCTCGGCGCCGGCCGAGACGATGCTCTTCTGCCGGGTGCTCGCGTGCGCCGAGCTCGTCCAGGCCCACCTCGATCGGGGCGACGTCGACGCGGCGTGGCAGGTCCTGGCCGAGGGGGAGGCGCTTGTGGAGGCGGAGTCGTTCGGTCGTGGTGGGCGGACGTGGCTGGCTCGCGCCGGGACGCTCCTGGCCCTGGCCACCGGCGACCTCGATGCCGCCGGGCGCTGGGCCGCCAGTGTGGACGACCCGTTCTGGGGCGGGGTCTGCGCCGCCCGCGTCCACCTCGCCGGCGGGCGCGCGGCTGAGGCGAGCTCCAGCCTCCTGGAGAGCACGCCCCGCTGCCCCCGCCACGAGGTCGTCCTCGACCTCCTGCGGGCCCGGGTCGTCGCCGACGCGGATGTGTCGGCCCGCTGCGTCGAGGCCGCAGTCGACCTGGCGACGAGGCACGGGATGCTGCAGACGGTCGCATCCGAGGGGCGGGAGGTCGTCGAGCTGGTCGAGCACGCCGCGTGGCGGGCTCCGCCCGACTGGCTCGACCTCCTGCGGCGGCGGGCGACCGGCCACGACCCGGGCTCGCCCGTCGTACGGATCGACCTGGTCGAGCCGCTCACCGAGCGCGAGCGCGACATCCTGCGCTTCCTCCCGAGCCGGCTCACCATCCGGGAGATCGCCGACGAGCGCTACGTCTCGGTCAACACGCTGAAGTTCCACCTCAAGGCCATCTACCGCAAGCTCGGGGTCGGCTCGCGGGCCGAGGCCGCCGAGCTCGCACGGCACATGACCGAGGTGGACCGGCAGGGCTAGGGCGTGCGCCGACTGGCCACGTCATCTGGGCGAACCGCCACCGTGCTTCCCGCTCCTGCTGCGTCGCAGCGGCCGCTTGGGCCACGGCACCGGCTATCGGCGCTGACTCTCAGGGCTGGACCCAGCCCCGGAGCACCTCGTCGCGCTGGCGCTCGAACAGCGCCCGCGTCAGCAGCCCCCGGCGCCACAGGTCGGCGAGCTCGTCGAGCTGGTCGATGGGCTCCAGGCCGGGCGGCCCGCCGCGGCCAGCGGCGTCCAGGGCGCCCCACGGGGGCCGGGACAGCAGGTCGACCTCGTCACCGCGGAGCTTCCGCACTCGTCGCATGTCAGCCTCCCTCCGGCTGGTCGTCGAGTCGCTCGGCAAGCGCGTCGGCGACCCGCCCCGGCGGGATGCGCTCGCCGCCGACGATCCACCCGCCCGCGTTGCGGGCGGCCACCGACAGGGGCTCCGCCCACCGGTCCTCGGTCACGATCACCAGGCCCGCCGTGCCCGGGCGGAGCGCCAGGCCCGCCGTCGCGACGTCCTGCTGGCTGAGCAGGCCGCCCACCTCGCCTTCGACGTCGCGCAGCCCGGCGAGGCTCTCGACGGTCTCGACCTCGTGCACCGCCACCGCCCCATCGGGGTCCCGCACGACGACGGCCAGGTCGAGGATGCGGATGTGCGCGCCGGCGACGAGGTCGGCCAGGGCGGGGACCAGGGCGGCGAGCGATGCCTCGTCGGGCGTCACGACCACCATGTACTCCACGAGGTCGGGGGTCACGTCGTCGGTGCTGATCCCGAGAGGTTCGACCATGCCGAGTGGGCGGGGCACCACCCCACGAAGGGTGGTCCTCGCCTCGGGGCGGCCACGGCGAGTCACGCGATCCACCCGCGCCGGGGTGGGGAGCGCTGCCCTCCGCCGGCCCCACCATGGCGGCAGCGACGACGCGAACGGAGATGGGCATGGATACGGACACCGCGGGCGACGGGCCCATCGACGTGGTGATGCTGAGCTTCCCCGGCAACCGGTTCAACGGGGCGGTAGCGCCCGCGCTGCGCGACCTGGTGGTGAGCGGCCTCGTGCGGGTGGTCGACCTGCTGTTCGTGGCCAAGGACGAGGACGGCACGGTGGGCTCGCTCGAGCTGGCCGGCCTGGGCGCCGACCTCGAGCCCAGCTTCGTCGACCTCGACGGGCAGCTCGGCGGCGGGTTGCTCGACGCGGACGACGTCGAGGACGTGGCAGCCGGCATCGAGCCCGGCAACTCGGTGGCCGTGATCGCCGTCGAGAACCTGTGGGCGGTGCCGTTCATCGAGGCGGTGCGGGCCTCCGGCGGCGAGCTCGTCGATCAGTTCCGGGTGCCATCCGATGTCGTGACGGCGGTCCGCGAGGCCGCGCAGAGCGTGTGAGGGAGGAGCAATGGGACTCATCCGTGGCATGGCCCGTACGGCGGTGGTCGCCGGCACCGCGACGGCGGTGTCCAACCGGGTGTCGCGCCGCCAGGCCGAGCGGTGGCAGCGGCAGGAGTACGAGCAGCAGGCGCAGTACGCCGCCCCGCCGCAGCCCGCCGCGCCGGCCTCCGGCGGCGCAGACGTGACGGCCGAGCTCGAACGGCTCGCCACCCTGCGGAACCAGGGCGTCCTGACGGACGACGAGTTCGCGGCCGCCAAGGCGAAGCTGCTCGGGCTCTGAAGGGCGGGCACGCGATGTTCAACCTCCGCAACCGCAGCTTCCTGAAGGAGATCGACTTCAGCCCCGAGGAGCTCCGCCACCTCCTGCAGGTCGCCGAGGCGATGAAGGTCGCCAAGTACGCCGGGACCGAGGCGCAGCGGCTGCCCGGCAGGGAGATCGCGCTGATCTTCGAGAAGACCTCGACCCGCACTCGCTCGGCGTTCGAGGTCGCCGCCTTCGACCAGGGCGCCCACGTCACCTATCTCGATCCGTCGGGCTCGCAGCTGGGCCACAAGGAGTCGGTGGCCGACACCGCCCGCGTGCTCGGGCGAATGTACGACGCCATCGAGTTCCGGGGGAACCGCCAGTCCGACGTCGAGGAGCTGGCGGCCCACGCCGGCGTCCCCGTCTACAACGGCCTGACCGACGAGTGGCACCCGACCCAGATGCTGGCCGACTTCCTGACCATGCACGAGGCCAGCGGCAAGCCCTACGACGCCCTGACCTACGCCTACGTCGGCGACTGCCGGTTCAACATGGGCCGGTCCTTGCTGGTCATGGGGGCGCTCATGGGCGCGGACGTGCGCCTCGGCGGGCCGGCCTCGCTCGCCCCGCCGGACGACGTGGTGGCGACGGCGCGGGACATCGCCGCCCGTACCGGAGCCCGGGTGACGGTCACCGACGACGTCGGGGCCGCAGTCGCCGGGGTGGACTTCATCCACACGGACGTATGGGTCTCGATGGGCGAGCCCAAGGACGTTTGGGACGAGCGGGTCCGCCTCCTCGGCCCGTACCAGGTGAACGCCGCGCTGCTGGAGAAGTCCGGCAACTCCCGGGTGAAGTTCATGCACTGCCTGCCGGCGTTCCACGACCCGAACACCACGGTCGGCCGGGAGATGATGGAGCACACGGGCATGACCGACGGGCTCGAGGTCACCGGCGCGGTGTTCGAGTCGCCGGCCAGCATCGTGTTCGACCAGGCCGAGAACCGCCTGCACACGATAAAGGCGCTCCTCGTCGCCACCCTCGGGAGCTGAGGCTGGCGATGCGCATCCTCGTTGCCCTCGGCGGCAACGCGCTGCTCAAACGGGGCGAGCCGATGACCGCCGACGCCCAGCGGGCCAACGTGCGGACCGCGGCCCGGTCGCTGGCTCCGGTGGCCGAGCGCCACCAGCTCGTGCTGTCACACGGCAACGGCCCGCAGGTCGGCCTGCTGGCCCTCCAGGGCGCGGCGTACTCAGAGGTCGACCCCTACCCTCTCGACCTGCTCGGGGCCCAGACCGAGGGGATGATCGGCTACCTGATCGAGCAGGAGCTGGGGAACCTGCTCCCGGCGGAGGTGCCCTTGGCCACCATCCTCACGATGATCGAGGTGGACCGGGACGACCCCGCCTTCGCCGACCCCACCAAGTTCGTCGGCCCCGTCTACGGCGAC
>DASSGC010000194.1:0-2893 GCA_035693765.1 Acidimicrobiales bacterium | reverse complement strand
AGATCCCGGAGACGACCTCGGCCCTGCAGCTACCGACCCATCACTTCGCGGACGTGTACGGCTGGGAGTGGTACGTCCGCCGCGGTCCCCGGGGACCTATCGACGAGCTGTAGTCACCCCGACGCCACCGGGATGCGGGTGCGGTGGCGGGCGGGAGCGGTCACCTCGACCAGATCGCCGGTCAGGTGGTGCGGCGCTGCGCCGGTGACCAGCACCCGGGCGTAGGTGCCCGGCCGCAGGCGGTCGGCGGTGCGGAAGTGCACCAGCTTGTTGTGCTCGGTCCGGCCGGTCGTCACGTCCGGGTCCTTGCGGGAGGGGCCCTCGACCATGACGTCCTCCGTGCGCCCGATCCGGGCCCGGTGGCGGGCCAGCGCCGACCGCTCGACCACCACCCGGAGCCGCTCGAACCGCTCGGCGCAGACGTCGGCGGGCACGAAGTCGTCGACCCGCTCGGCCGCCTCGGTGCCCGGGCGGGGGCTGTAGATGAACGTGTACGCGCTGTCGTAGCCGGCCGCGGCCACCACGTCGAGGGTCCGGGCGAAGTCGTCGTCGGTCTCGCCCGGGAAGCCCACGATGATGTCGGTCGTCACCGCCAGGTCGGGCATGGCGGCCCGGGCGGCCGCGAGCCGGTCGAGGTAGCGCTCGGCCGTGTAGCCCCGGTGCATCGCCGCCAGCACCCGGTCGCTGCCGGCCTGGAGGGGCAGGTGCAGGTGCTCGCACACCTGGGGGACCTCCGCCATGGCCGCGATGGTCTCCGGGCGCAGGTCCTTGGGATGCGGGCTGGTGTACCGGACGCGGCGGATGCCCTCGACGCCGCCGACCGCCCGCAGCAGATCCGCGAACAGGGGCCGCACCCGCACACCCTCGCCGGCCTGCCGGCGGGCCAGCGTCAGGTCGCGCCCGTAGCTGTTGACGTTCTGGCCCAGCAGCGTGACCTCGCTGACGCCGTCGGCCGCCAGCGCCGTGACCTCGTCGAGGATGTCGTCGACCGTCCGGCTGATCTCCCGGCCCCGGACCGCGGGGACGATGCAGAAGGCGCAGGAGTTGTCGCACCCGATCTGGATCGTGACCCAGCCGGCGTACGGCACCTCGCGACGGGCCGGCAGGGCGCTGGGGAACGACTCGTGATCCGCGGCGACGGTCTCGTCGAGGATCTCCACCAGCGACCCTGCGGTGCCCCGCTGCTCCCCCACCAGCGCCGCGGCCCGGTGGACGTTGTGGGTACCGAAGACGACATCGACGTGGGGCGCCCGTTCGACGATGCCGTCGCGGTCCTTCTGGGCCAGGCACCCGCCGACGACGATCTGCATGCCGGGCCGGCGCTGCTTGAGCGACTTGAGCTGGCCGAGGTGTCCGTACAGCTTGTTGTCCGCGTTCTCACGGATGCAGCAGGTGTTGAGCACGACCACGTCGGCATCCTCGACCGCCGCGACCGGGCGCATCCCGTCGGCCTCCAGGAGGCCGGCGATGCGCTCGGAGTCGTGTTCGTTCATCTGACACCCGAAGGTGCGCACGATGTAGGTCTTCTCGGTCATCAGCCCGCCCAGGCTACGCGGCCCGGGGCCGAGGTCACCCGTCGAGGGTGATCGGCTCGTCGTCGGCCGGGGTCATCTCCTCGGCGGGGGACGAGGTGCCGATGCCGAGCTGGGAGCGGATGCGCTCCGAGATCTCGACCATGACCTCGGGGTGCTCGATCAGGAACTGCTTGGCGTTCTCCCGACCCTGCCCGAGCTGCTCGCCGTCGTAGGTGTACCAGGCCCCCGACTTCTTCACGAGGCCCAGGTCGACGCCGATGTCGAGCAACGAGCCCTCGCGGCTGATGCCCTTGCCGTACATGATGTCGAACTCGGCCTGCTTGAACGGCGGGGCGCACTTGTTCTTCACGACCTTGACGCGGGTGCGGTTGCCGACCACCTCGACGCCGTCCTTGATCGACTCGATGCGGCGGATGTCGAGCCGCACCGACGAGTAGAACTTGAGCGCCCGGCCGCCCGGCGTGGTCTCGGGCGAGCCGAACATCACGCCGATCTTCTCGCGGAGCTGGTTGATGAAGACGGCGATGGTGTCGGACTTGTTGAGGTTGCTGGTGAGCTTGCGCAGCGCCTGCGACATGAGCCGGGCCTGGAGGCCGACGTGGCTGTCGCCCATCTCGCCCTCGATCTCGGCCCGGGGGGTGAGCGCCGCCACCGAGTCGATGACCACGACGTCGATGGCGCCCGAGCGGACGAGCATGTCGGTGATCTCGAGCGCCTGCTCGCCGGTGTCGGGCTGGGAGATGAGGAGCTCGTCGACGTCGACGCCGATGGCCCGGGCGTAGATCGGGTCCATGGCGTGCTCGGCGTCGACGTAGGCGCAGATGCCGCCGTTGCGCTGGGCCTCGGCCACGACATGCATGGCGAGGGTGGACTTGCCCGACGACTCGGGGCCGTAGATCTCGGTGACCCGGCCCCGGGGCAGCCCGCCGATGCCCAGCGCCATGTCGAGCGAGAGAGCGCCCGTGGGGATGGCCTCGATGGCCATGGTCCCCTTCTCCCCCATCTTCATGACCGAGCCCTTGCCGAACTGCTTCTCGATCTGGGTGAGGGCCATGTCGAGGTTCTTCTGACGATCCACCGGTGGGGTCCTTTCGTACGGTGGGACGGAGTGCGAGAGGGCCGGTCGTGCGCCCCCGACGTGTGCCCGGCTCGGTGCCGGACGTGATCGGACAGTAGGGAGGGGGTGTGACACTTTGCCGGCCGCGAACCCGGCGACTCGGGAAGAGCGGACTCGGAACAGCACTCGGGAACGACACGACTGTAGTTTCGAACGCCTGTTCGTTCAAGGACCCTACCCGCGTTCAGGCCAGCGGGCGGGCGTGGATGGTCTCGTACTGCGCCCCGCCCCGACCCGGCCG
>DASSGC010000193.1:0-13439 GCA_035693765.1 Acidimicrobiales bacterium | reverse complement strand
GCGTGCCCCTGGCGCTGCACGCCGGGCTGAGCGGCGTGCGCCACTACGGCCGGCACTGGCGCGCGGGCGGAGACGGCGGGACCGGGGGCTTCGAGGGCTTCCGGCACGCGGCGTTCCCGCTGGTGGCCTTCCAGGACCGGGGCATCTCCGACACGTTCGCCGCCCTGATCTGCCACGGGGTGCTGGAGCGGTTCCCCGCCCTGCGGCTGGCCTCGATCGAGAACGGGGCGATGTGGGTGCCCGACCTGCTGCGCAACCTGGCGGATGCGCGGGGCAAGATGCCGTTCGCCTTCTCCGAGCACCCGGTCGAGCAGTTCAGGCGCCAGGTGTGGGTCGCCCCGTACTACGAGGACGACATGGCGCTGCTCAAGGACGTGCTGGGCATCGACCGGCTGCTGTTCGGCTCCGACTTCCCCCACACCGAGGGCCTCGCCGAGCCGGCCATGTTCGTCAAGGACATCCCGACGTTCTCGCCCGAGGAGACCCGCCGGGTCATGCGGGACAACGTCCTCGACCTGCTCGGCCCGGCCTGAGCCGTGCCGGGCGACCGTGCGGGAGCGGTGCCGGCCGCCCGCCCCGGGGGGGCGCGGGTGAGCATCGCCATCGGCGAGGACCACCTCGCCCTGCTGGACACGGCCCGCCGCTTCACCGCCGAGCGCTGCCCACCGGCCGTGGCCCGGGCGGCGATGGACGCCACGGTCGAGGCGCTGCCGCCGTTCTGGGGCGAGCTGGCCCGCCTCGGCTGGCTGGGCCTGGCGGTCCCGGAGACCGGCGGGGGCGAGGGCTACGGCGTCGCCGAGCTGGCCATCGTCCTGGAATCGCTGGGCCGCGCCGTGGCTCCCGGGCCCGTCCTGCCCACGGTGTGGGCGGCGGCGCTGGTGGGCGGCGACCTCCGGGCCGACCTGGCCGGCGGCCGGCGGGTGGGGGCCGTGGCGCTGGACGGGACGGTCGTGGGTCGCACGGTCGAGGGCAGCACGGTCGAGGGCAGCACGGTCGAGGGGGGCGGCGAGGGTGGCGGCGAGGGGAACGGCGGGGCGGCGCTCCGGCTCTCTGGCGGCGTGGGGCCGGTGCTGTGCGGGGGGATCGCCGACGCCGTGGTCGTGCCGGTCATGCTCGGCGGCGCCGAGCGGTGGGCCGTGGTCGAGCGCGCGGCGGCGACGGTCACGCCACTGGACGCGCTCGACCCCACGCGCGGCCTGGCCCGCATCGACCTGGCGGACGCGCCGGCCACGCTGCTGGCCGGGCTCACCCGGGACCGTGTCGAGGCCGCCGGCGTCACCCTGGCTGCGGCCGAGTGCGCCGGCGGCGCGGCGTGGTGCGTCGACACCGCCGCGGCCCACGCCCGCGACCGGCGCCAGTTCGGCCGGCCGATCGGCCAGTTCCAGGCCGTGAAGCACCGGTGCGCCGACATGCTCGTGCAACTGGAGCAGGCTCGGGCCGTGGCCTGGGACGCCGCCGCCGCGCTCGACGGCGACGACCCGTCCGGGGCCGGGGCGGCCCTGGCGGTCGCCGCCGCCGGCGCGATCGCCTTCGAGGCGTTCGCCACGGTGGCCAAGGACTGCATCCAGGTGCTGGGCGGCATCGGCTTCACCTGGGAGCACGACGCCCACCTGTACCTGCGCCGCGCCCTCGCCCTGCGCCAGCTCTTCGGCGGCCCGGCCCGGTGGCGGACCGCGGCGGCCCGTGCCGCGCTGGACGGCGCCCGCCGCCACCTCGGCGTCGCCCTGCCGCCCGAGGCCGAGGCCCTGCGGGCCGAGGTCCGGGCCACGGTCGAGGCCGTCGCCGCCCTCCCGCCCGACCGGCGCCGGGCCCGGCTGGCCGACAGCGGGCTGCTCGTGCCGCACTGGGCGCCGCCGTGGGGCCGAGACGCGGGCGCGGTCGAGCAGGTCGTCATCGACCAGGAGCTGCGCCGGGCCCGGGTGCGGGTCCCGCACCTCCAGGTCGGCGCGTGGGCCGCCCCGACCATCGCCGTCCACGGCACCCCCGAGCAGCAGGAGCGGTGGGTGCGCCCCACCCTCCACGGGGAGATCGCCTGGTGCCAGCTGTTCAGCGAGCCCGAGGCGGGCTCGGACCTGGCCTCGCTCACCACCCGGGCCACCCGGGTCGACGGCGCATGGCGGCTCGACGGCCGGAAGGTGTGGACGACGATGGCCGCCGAGGCCGACTGGGGCATCTGCCTGGCCCGCACCAACCCCACCGCCCCCAAGCACCTGGGCATCACCTACTTCGTCGTCGACATGCGGTCGCCGGGCATCGACGTCCGGCCGCTGCGCGAGATCACCGGCCTGGCGATGTTCAACGAGGTGCTGCTCGACGGCGTGGTGGTGCCCGACGACTGCGTGATCGGCCCGGTCGACGGCGGGTGGCCGCTCGCCCGCACCACGCTCGCCAACGAGCGGGTGTCGATGGGCAGCGGCTCGTCGTTCGGCGGGGGCATCGAGGCCCTGGTCGGCCTCGTCGCCGGGCGGGTCGCGGCGGGTGACCTGGCCGCCGACGCCCGGCTGCTGGACGCGCTGGGCGCGCTCGTGGCCGAGGCTCATGCGGCGGCGGCGATCGGCCTCCGGGCGACGGCCCGGTCGCTGAGCGGCGCCGCCCCCGGCGCCGAGGCGAGCGTCCGCAAGCTGCTCGGCGTCGAGCACGACCAGCGCACCCAGGAGCTCGGGCTGCTGCTGCTCGGCCCCGAGGGCGCCACCACCGCCGGCGCCGCCGGCCAGTGGACCTACGGGTTCCTGGCCAACCGCTGCCTCACCATCGCCGGGGGGACGAGCGAGATCCAGCGCAACGTCATCGGCGAGCGGCTGCTCGGCCTGCCCCGGGACCCCGAGCCGGGCCCGTCCGGCTGACGTCCACACCTTGGAGAGCGCGTGGATCGGTCACGTCGCTGCCGGTCACCGTGCTACATCGCCGGTCGGCCGAGCTACGAGCTGGTGCTCCCGCTCCAAATCGCCACGCGTAGGCCCTGCCGCGCGCCCTATCAGGTCGCCCGTAAGCGGATTCTGGCTACAGTTGTGGTCACAACGAGGAGGAGAAGCCATGCGGTCGGTCGGGGTACGGGAGTTCAGGGACCAGGCGACGGCGATGATGAGCTCGGGCGAGACGCTGATCATCGAGCGTCACGGCAAGCCGATCGGCTTCTTCGTCCCGGTGACGGCGAAGGACCGGCGGGCCGGGCGCGCGGCGCTCGGACGGCTCGGCGACGCGGTCGAGGAACTGCTCCGCGACGCCGGTGTGGACGAGGACGAGCTGGTGCGTGAGGTTGGCAGAGCGCGTCGCCGGCGCTGATGCGCCTGGTCGTGGACACCAGCGTGCTCGTCGGGGAGCTGCTGCGGGGGCAGGGCCGCCGTCGCCTGGCGGACGAGAACCTCGCGCTCTTCCTCCCGGAGCGCATGTGGGGTGAGCTCCAGGTCGAGCTCCCCCGCCGCATCCGGGCGTTCGTGCGCCGTCGCGACCTCGAGCTGTCGATCGGCGACGACTTGTCGGGGCTGTGCCTCGCCGCGGTCGAGGCCAACGTGGCGGTCGTCGACGTCGCCGTCTACGCCGCGCTCGAGGACGAGGCGCGTGCACGGTCGCTGCGGGATCCCGACGACTGGCCGGTCGTGGCCACTGCGCTCGCGCTCTCCGCCGCCGTCTGGACCAACGACAACGACTTCCTCGGCACCGGCGTGGCGACGTGGACGACCCCCACCCTGCATGCCTGGCTCGACCGGCATCCGTGATCGACGGCCCTTCCCCGGCCGGCCGGGCCGCGGCCCCTGCCGCTAGCGCCGGGGGAGCAGCTCCAGCAGCTGGCCGTCGGGGTCGCGGGCCATGACCGCCCGGCCGCCCATGTCGGTGTCGGCCAGCACCTCGCCACCCGCGGCGGCGACCGCCGCGCACGTTGCCGCGACGTCGTCGACCGTGAAGGACAGGTGGGTGAGGCCCGGCTCGGTGAACGACCGGTCGCGCCGCGGGGCGTTGCCGTCCCGCCCGAAGTGCAGCAGCTCCAGCACGAACCCGTCCCGCTCCAGGTACACGGCGGTCAGGCCCACCGGCACGGGAACCTGCAGCAGCCGGGAGGCGGCGGCGTCGGGGACCCGCAGGTCGTTGCGGTGGGCGAAGCCGAAGGCGTCCTCGTAGAAGCGGCGGGACCGGTCGAGGTCGGTCACGCACAGCCCGACGTGGTTGACGACGCTCACGGCGCCGTCACCCGGCCCCGGCGGGGGCGGCGCCCGACGGCCCGAGCACGTAGTGGCCGTCGCCCGGGTCGTGGTACCAGCCGCCGGCCGCGGCGGTGCCGCCGTCGACGTGGATGGTCTGGCCGGTCACGTAGCTCGACAGGGCCGAGGCGAGGAAGACGGCCGCGCCGGCCATCTCGTCGACGTGGCCGATCCGGCCCATCGGCACCATGGCGGCCACCTGGCCGGCCCGGGCGGCGAAGCCGTCGGCCCCGGCACCGGGAGCGACGGCCCGGAGGCCCTCGGTGTCGGTGGCGTCCGGGGCCAGGCAGTTGACCCGGATGCCGTGCGGCGCCAGCTCCAACGCCGCCGTGCGCGTGAAGTTGATCACGCCGGCCTTGGCGGCGGCGTAGGCGGCGAACCCGGGAGCGGCCCGCGTTCCCTCGATCGAGGCGACGTTGACGATGCTGCCCCCGGCACCGGCGTCCACCAGCGCCCGGGCGACCCGCTGGGTGCACAGCAGCACCTGGCCGAGGTTGGCCCGCACCAGGGCGTCCCATCCCTTGGGCGCCGTCTCCAGCAGGGGCGACCAGAACACGCCGCCGGCGTTGTTCACCAGCACGGTCGGCAGCCCCAGCTCGCCGACCGTCCGGGCCAGCGCCGCGTCGACCTCGGCCTCGACGCGGACGTCGGTCACGCAGGCGAGCCCGCCCACCTCGGCGGCCGCGGCGCCCGCCGTGGCGGCGTCGCGTTCCCAGATCGCCACCCGGGCCCCGAAGGCGGCGAGGCCCGCGGCCACGCCCCGGCCGATGCCGGCACCGCCGCCGGTCACCACCGCCACCGTTCCGTCCAACGTCGCTGCCATCCGGTCGAGCACCATGGCGCCGGACCGTACACAGTCGCGCCGGGAGGCACCGTCACGAGACCACGCCGGGGCCGCCGGTCGCTGGTCGCCGGTCGGGCCGGTTCGGTGCCGCTGGTCGCCGGTCGGGCCGGTTCGGTGCCGCTGGTCGCCGGTCGGACCTAGACAGTCGCGGCGCCTCACGAGCGGGCGATGACCTGCTCGCCGTAGCGTTGCAGGGTCTCGACCACGTGCGCCGGCGAGTCGCCGGGCAGTCCCACCTGCACCCACGTCACCCCGAGCGCTGCGAGCTCGGCCAGTCCCTCCAGGTGGGCATCCGCGTCGAACGACGCCGACCACGGCATGCCGCCGGCAGCGCACGAGAAGGCGATGTCGACCGACCCCGGGTCGCGGCCTGCGGCGTCCAAGCGCCGCCGGAGGTCGTCGATGGCCACGCCCAGGCTCTCCGGCGTGTCGAGCGCGACCGTGCGGGCCGTGCGGGCCAGCGCGGCAGGTGCCGGGAAGGGGCACCAGCCGTCGCCCCGGTCGACCACCCGCTGGCGGGCCCGGGGGCCGTTCCCGCCGATCCACAACGGCGGGTGGGGGTCGCTCACCGGGCGGGGATGGGCGGTGATGCCGCGGGCGCTGAAGTGGCGGCCCTCGAACGTCACGTCGTCGCCGGTCCAGATGGCGACCAGGACGTCGAGCGCCTCGTCCATCAGGTCGTTGCGCTCGGCGTGGTCGATCCCCAGGGCGGCGAACTCGCCCTTGAGGTAGCCGGACCCGACGGCCAGGGTGAACCTGCCGCCCGACAGCACGTCGAGGGTTGCCGCCGCCTTGGCGACCACGAACGGGTTGCGGTACGGCAGCACGACGATGTTGGGGATGAGCCGCAGCGCCGTGGTGTGGGCGGCGGCGTAGGAGAGGGCCACGAACGGGTCGAGGGCGTCGTGCCCGCCGGCGCCGAGCCAGCGCTGGGTCGGGGCGGGGTGGTCGGTGAAGCCGATGCCCCCGAAGCCGGCGGCCTCGGCCGCGGCGGCCACCGTGGCGACACCGGCCCCGGTCACGAGGTCGGGGTGGTAGGGGTGGGTCACCAGTGGGTGGGTGACGGCAAACTTCATGTCAGCATCCGGTCGTGGTCGTCGTGGCGGCGGTCATGGTCGGGGTGGTCATGGTCGGGATGGTGGTGGTCGGGATGGTGGTGGTCGCGGGGAGCGCTCGGTCCATCAGTCGGGCAGGGCGAGGAAGCCGCGGCGCAGGGTGACCAGCATGTTCTCGACGGCGTCGTCCTCGGTGGTGAACCGCAGGGTGTACACGCTGTAGGGCACCCGCTCGACGAGGGCGAGCAGGGTGGTGGCGTCGATCACCGCGTTGCCGAAGTCGCGCCGCTGCAGGATGCGCACCAGGCGGGTGAACACCGAGGCCGCCACCTGCCGGGAGAAGGTGAACAGCTCCTCGTTGGTCTTCATCTCCTGCCAGGTGCTGATCACCCCGCCGTCGGCCCGGTAGGCGGCCAGCCAGCGGCGCAGCCACGCCCGCAGCTCGTCGGGCGGGGCGTCGAGCCGCAGCGCCTCGACGAGGTCGATCATGCGCGACGATGCCGCCTCGGCCAGCACCCGGAAGAAGTCGTCCTTGTTGTGGAAGTAGCGGTAGAAGGTGCCGTGGCTGACGCCGGCGGCCGCCACGATGTCGTCGACCCGGGCGTCGTGGTAGCCCCGCGCCGGCAGCACCACGGCCCCGGCGTCGAGCAGCCGGCGCCGGGTCGTCTCGCCCCGGGGCCGCAGCAGCCGGTCGGCGGCCGTGGGCCGGGAGGCGGCGACGGCCGGCTCCGGCGGGCGCCGGCGGCCGGAGCGGACGACGTTCACGCCCTCGATCGGCCCGTCGAGGACGCGGTGGAACAGCTGGGCGACGCCCTCGACCAGGGGCTGGGCGCTGGCGTCGGCGGGGATCTGCTGGGCGTAGAAGCTGCACCGGATCAGCACCGACACGAGGTTGTTGACCAGGGCCGCGTGCCGGGGCGTGTCCTCGAGGTCGAAGGCGTGGAGCAGGGCGACGGCCGTGCGGTCGGCGATGCCGCTGGAGCTGCGGGCCTGCCCCTCGTGGTCACGGCTGGCGGCCTGGAACGAGTCGAACACCGGCGCCCACGCCTCGTGCAGCGCCATGAACCGCCCGATCCACTCGGTGAGCTGCGCCAGCCCCTCGCGGTCGGGGGTCACCCGCTGCAGCCGCTCGGCCTGGGCCACCATCGCCTGGCCCAGCTCGGCGGCCAGGGTCCAGAACACCGCGTCCTTGCCCGAGAAGTACTGGTAGAACGCCGGTCGCGAGCACCCGGCCCGGGCCGTGATCAGCTCGACCCGCGCGTCGGCGAACCCCGCCTCCCCGAACACC
The DNA here is from genome assembly GCA_035693765.1 of Acidimicrobiales bacterium. Lineage (GTDB taxonomy): Bacteria > Actinomycetota > Acidimicrobiia > Acidimicrobiales > VFJN01 > ZC4RG19. The sequence goes on along the minus strand of DASSGC010000193.1, from coordinate 6,056 downwards.
TCGAGCGCGGCGCCGAGGATGCGGCGCCGGGTGTCGATGCCCCGCTCGCCCACGAGCGGGTTGCTCCCGAAGGGCGGCCGCCGCACCACGCTCGTGTCCATCCGCGCCACCCCGTCGCTCGTGCGGTTGCATGGTCGTACCCCGGGGATAATCTAACACCTATGTCATATCTCGCGACGAGCGTGGACGCCGGTGGCGCCGCGGGGACCGTGCCCTTCCGGGTGCAGCCCGAGCTGGGCGACGAGAACCGCTTCTTCTGGACGTCCGGCGAGGACGGCCGGCTCCGGTTCCTGCGCTGCCAGGCCTGCGGTTACTGGCTGCACCCGCCGGTGCCCCGCTGCCCCGGGTGCGGCAGCCGCTCGGTCGCGCCCGAGGCGGTGAGCGGCCGAGGCGAGGTGTGGTCGTACACCGTCAACCACCAGCCGTGGGACGGCGGCGCCGAGCCCTACGCCATCGTGCTCGTGGCGCTGCCCGAGCAGGACGGCCTCCGGCTCACCAGCAACCTGGTCAACTGCCCGCCCGGCGACGTGCGCATCGGCCTGCCGGTGCGGGTCACCTTCGAGCAGCGCGACCGCGTCTGGTTCCCCCTGTTCGAGCCGGCATGACCGAGCGACGCGAGGTGCGGCAAGCACCGTCGAGCTCCGCCACGACGGGGCGAGCCCGCCGTGGGCGGCACCGAAGGGCGCACCGGTGACGGAGTTCGAGCGCCGGTCGATCATCTCGGGCATCGGCCAGTCCGACGTGGGGCGGCGGCTGGGCCGGACGGGCCTCGACCTCACGATCGACGCGGCCCTGGAGGCCATCGCCGACGCCGGGCTCACGCCGGCCGACATCGACGGGCTCGCCACCTATCCGGGGGCGGCCGCCGGCGCCGGCGCGGGGTTCAGCGGGCCCGGCAGCCCCGAGGTGCAGGACGCGCTGCGGCTGGAGCTCGACTGGCACACGGGCGGCATCGAGGGCGCCGCGCAGCTGGCCGCCATCGTCAACGCGGTGATGGCGGTGGGCGCCGGCCTGGCCCGGCACGTGCTCGTCTACCGGACGGTGACCGAGTCGACGGAGCAGGGGTCGGGCGGCCGCCAGGGCATCGGGCTGACGGCCGCCGGCGGCGGGGCAGGCGGCGTCCCGACGATCGGCGGCACCATGCAGTGGAGCATCCCGTTCCGTGCCTACTCGGCGGCCAACTGGCTGGCCCTGCACGCCCACCGCCACTTCCACGAGTACGGCACCACGCCCGAGCAGCTCGCCATGATCGCGCTCAACGCCCGCCGCAATGCGGCGCGCAACCCCAAGGCCGTCTACCGCGATCCGATGACGCTCGACGACTACCTCGCCTCCCGCATGGTCACCTCGCCCTTCCGGTTGTACGACTGCGACGCCCCGGTCGACGGTTCCACCGCAGTCATCGTGTCGGCGGCCGAGCACGCCGCCGCGGTGGACCACCCGGTGGCCCGGGTGGAGGCGGTCGGGACCGCGCTGCGGGGCCGGCCGTCGTGGGACCAGTTCGACGACATGACGACGATGGCCGCCCGCGATGCCGGCGCCCACCTGTGGGCCCGCACCGACCTCGTACCGGCCGACGTCGACGTGGCGGAGCTGTACGACGGCTTCAGCTTCCTCGCCATGGCGTGGCTGGAGGCGCTCGGGTTCTGCGGCAAGGGGGAGTCGGGCCCCTTCGTGGAGGGCGGGCGCCGCATCGCCCTCGACGGCGAGCTGCCCCTCAACACCAACGGCGGCCAGCTCTCGGCGGGACGGCTGCACGGCTTCGGGTTCGTGCACGAGGCCTGCCTCCAGTTGCGGGGCGAGGCCGGTGACCGCCAGGTGGCCGGGGCCGAGGTGGCGGCGGTCGGCAACGGCGGCGGGCCCATCGCCGGGGCGATGCTGCTCACCCGGGAGGGTTGACAGGCCCGGCGGCGACGGTCCGGTGGCCCGCCCGGTTGGGCGCGGCGCTCGGGTGCGGCGCGCCGGCGCGCCGGCGCCCGGCGCCGGGTGCTCAGCCGATGGCGCCCGACGCCTTGAGCGCGCTCAGCTCGTCCCAGTCGTAGCCCACCTCGAGCAGCACCGCCTCGGTGTGCTCGCCGTGCTCGGGGGCGCGGGCGACCTGCACCGGCACCTCGTCGAACTGGGCGGGGCTGGCCACCAGGGCGACCTCCTCGCCGTTGGCGGCCGTCATGGTCGGCAGGTAGCCGTTGGCCCGTACCTGCACGTCGTCGTACAGCTCGTCGAGCGTCTGGAACGGGCTCCAGACCCCGTCGAACGTGGCGAGCGCCTGCGTCCAGTGGGCCAGCGGCCGGCTGCCGAACGCCGCGTCGAGCCGGGCGATGCACTCGGCCGAGTTCTCGGCCCGGGCCGCCGAGTCGGCGAAGCGCGGGTCGGTGGCCATCTCGGGCACGCCGAGGCGCTCGACGAAGTCGGCCCAGTGCCTGTCGCTCTGCAGGAGGATGAGGCTGATGAAGCGGTCGTCGGCGGTCCGGTAGATGCCGACGCCCGGGTTGGACGACGTGGCCCGGTCGCCCTGGGGGAGCTTCGAGAACCCGAAGAGCCGCGAGGCGATGATCATCGGCGAGATCTGCCACATGGCGGTGGCCAGCAGCGAAACGTCGACGACGCTCGCCTCGCCGGTCCGCTCCCGCCTGAGCAGGGCGGCGGCGATGGCGCCCGCGGTGGTGAGCCCGGCCATCACGTCGCCGAACGCCGGCGTCGGCTGCGCCGGGGGCCAGCCGCCCTCCCGCTCGGGCATGGTGGCGCCGACGCCGCCCCGGGCCCAGAACGAGGCGCCGTCGTAGCCGCCCTTCTCGGCCTCGGGGCCCCGGGGGCCCGTGCCGGAGCCCCGGGCCACGATGATGCCGGGGTTCCGGGCCCGGATGTCGTCGGTGTCGATCCGCAGCCTGCGGCGCACCGGGGGCATGTAGTTGGTGAGGAAGACGTCGGCGGTCTCGACCAGCCTCAGCAGGGCTTCGCGGCCGTCGGGATGGGCCAGGTCGAGGGCGACCGAGCGCTTGCCCCGGTTGGGCTGCTCGACCATGAAGTTCACGGTGCCGGCCCCGCCGGGGAGCAGGCCCGAGGTGACCAGGCCCCGCTGGGGGTCGCCGGTGACGGGGTGCTCGACCTTGATGACGTCGGCGCCCCAGTCGACCAGCACCGATCCGCCGGAGGGGACGAACATCCAGCTCGCGACCTCGATGACACGGATCCCGTCGAGCGGTCCGGGCACGGGCTTCCTCCTGCGTGGGTCAGTGCGGCCGGCCGACCGGCGCGGTCGGGGTCGTGTCGCCGGCGTCGGTCACCACACCAGCTCCAGGTTCTCCACGGCCCGCAGCCCCTGGGAGTACTGCAACTGCACGCCGTCGCGCAGCCGGTACTCGGGGACGGCCCGGTGCCACTCGTCGAGGGCCACCCGCAGCTCCATGCGGGCCAGGTGCGATCCGAGGCAGCGGTGGGCGCCGCCGCCGAAGGCGATGTGCCGGTTGCCCGCCCGCTCGAAGTCGACCGTGTCCGCGTCGACCCACGCCCGCTCGTCGGTGTTGGCCGACCCGAGCATCACGGACACGACCCGCCCCTTGGGCACCGGGCAGCCCCCGATCTCGCTGTCGGCGGTGGCCACCCGCACGACCGCCTGCACCGGGGACTCCCACCGCAACATCTCCTCGACCGCGGGGTTGACCAGCGACGGGTCGTCGACCAGCCGCCGCCGGGCGTCGGGGTGCTGGGCCAGGTAGCTGAGCATGCAGTCGAGCGACGCCGTCACGGTGTCGAGGCCGGCGATGAAGAACAGGTAGCCGATGTCGAGCACGTCGTCGTTGGTGAGCTGGTGCCCGTCGACCTCGGCGTCGAGGAACAGGGAGATGAAGTCGTCCGACCGCTGCTCGACCCGCTGGTCGATCGCCTCCTGGAGCACGGCGTAGATCCGCTGGCCGACCTCGGCGGTGTGCGCGACCCGCTCCCGCTGGGTCGTGACCGGTGGGCGGATGATGCCGTCCTTGAGGTCGAGGAACTCCCGGGCCCGGCTGACGGGGAGGCCCAGCAGTTGCAGGAAGACCGTGGTGGGCAGCGGCTCGGCCACCGCGGTGTGGAAGTTGCAGCCGCCGTCGTCCGCCACGGCGGTGACCAGGTCGCGCACCAGGGCCCGGGTCCGGTCCTCCAGGAGGGCGATCTGGCGGGGGGCGAAGATGGGGTCGAGCAGCTTGCGGTAGTTGCGGTGGTGCGGCGGGTCGATCTGGAGCGGGATGAGGGGCCGCACCTGCCCGATGTGCACGGCGTCGATGCCGGAGCTGAACACCTCGGGGTGCTGCAGCACGTGGCGGACCTCGGCGTCGCCGCCGACGACCACCATCCCGGCCGTCTCGCCCAGGTCGACGATCGGGCCGGCGTCACGCAGCCGCCGGAACAGGGGTTGGGGGTGGGCGAGCGACTCCGGGTCGTTCCCCATCGAGCCTAGGTCGGACATGGACCCCCCTTGTCGCCTCGGTCGCCCCCTTTCTAGCGCAGTTCTAACGTTGGCGTCAGGTCGGGGGCGGGTCCGGCGGTGCCCGGTCGGCGCGCGCCTGCCGGCCCGGCCGGGCCGCCCCACCTCGACGAGGGCGGTCGCCATCAGGGCGCCGCCCGGGTCGCGCGGGTCGCGCGGCGCGACCGCGACCGCGGCCCGGTGGCTGCGCCCGCGGTGCACCCGGGTGTCGACCACCTCGCCGGTGCGCCGGTGGCGTCACCGGCGGGGCGCGTGGCGAGCCGCCGCCCGATCCCGGCGTGCGGACCGCGGGACCGGCAGGCGCGGCGACGGCGGCTACGCCGTGCGACCGCTGCGGTTCAGCATCCAGCCCACGCCGAGGAGCACGAGCACCGACCCGACGACGGCCCCGACGAGGCCGCCGAGGTCGAACATGTCGTCATCCCCGATGCCCAACAGGCCGGTGAAGACGAGCCAGCCCACGACCGCCCCGACGAGTCCGAGCACGATGGTCACGAGCCAGGACTTCGCCCCCTGGAGGTGCTCGAAGGCGTCGCCGGGGATCAGCAGGCGAGCCAGTCCGCCGGCCACGATGCCGAGAATGAGGGCGCCGAGCATGCGTGCCTCCTCTGCACAGGTACATGAGTGGTAACACGCGTCCGGCGCGCTGTCCACGGTCCGGACCGCGACCCCGCCCGGGTCGTGGCGCGGGCGTGCGCCGGGGCCCGGGCGGGTCACGCCGGCTGCGCGGCGCGCTGCGCCTCCACGATCTCGAGGAGCTGGGCGACCCGCTGCCGGGTCGCGTCGACGCCGAACCGGTGCTCCACGTGCGCCCGGCCCGCGTCCGCCACGCGGCGCCAGAGATCCGCGTCACGCTGCAGCGCGACGACGTGCGCCCCGAACTCGTCGGCGTCGTCGGCGACGAGCAGGTCACGCCCGTGGACGGCACCCAGGCCCTCGGCCCCGACCGACGTGGTCACCACGGGGACACCCGCGGCCATGGCCAGCCCGATCTTGCCCTTCACCCCGGCACCGAACCGCAGCGGCGCGGCGAACACCAGGCACGACTCGAGCAGCGGGAGCAGATCGCGCACCCAACCGTGTACCACCACGCCGCGGGGCAGACCCTCGACGTCGGTGGCGAGGCCGTCGCCGACGACGTGCAGGTGGGCGCCGGGGAGCTGCGACCACACGCGGGGAAGGATGTCGTCCACGAGGTGGCGCACGGCGTCGGCGTTGGGCGGGTGCTCGCCGCTGCCGACGAAGAGCAGTCCCCGCCGCTCGGCGTGGGGTGTCGCCGTCCGCGGCTCGTCGTGGACGGTGGGGATGACGACGACGGGCCGGCCCGGGGCCAGCTCGCGTGCCGCCTCGGCCTCCGGCTCGGAGACGGCGATCACGACGTCCGCGGCCAGGCACGCCCGCCGCTCCACCGCCGCGGTCCCGGTCGCCGGGCCGCGGCCGCGCACCGTCGCCTCGCGCTGCTCGCGCAGGGCATGGTGGTCGACCATGTCGTAGGCGATGACCGCCCGGGGGATGCGGCGCTGCACCGGCCCGAGGTGGTCGAGGGCGACGTCGGGACGAGACAGCACCACCAGGTCGACCTCGGGCGCGACCG
>DASSGC010000192.1:0-6008 GCA_035693765.1 Acidimicrobiales bacterium | reverse complement strand
CTGCCGCTGGACGCGTGGCGGGACCTGGCGCCCGCGCTCCTGGGGGGCTGACCGCGCATCCTCCGATCGCCGGGGGCAGGTGCCCGGCGCGTCGATTCTCCGTTGGGGATCGGGGGTCCCGGGCGCTAAACTTGCCCCGCGGGTCAAGTTAAGCGCCGAGTCCTCGCACGTCGGCGCCGAGTTGCGGCTCGAAGGTCGGTGACGGACCACGGTTCCCCGGGGATCGGGTCGCACCGGCGACGCCGAGGGAGAGGATGGTTCCGAGGGGGACGATGGCGCAGAGCACCGACGGCACCGAACGCAGCCAGCGCAACGGCGACGCCAACGGCGCCGCCGGCACCGAGACCGACAGCTCCACCGAGACCGACACCTCCACGACCGACACCTCCGGCGGGCCCGACACCTCCGGCGGGCCCGACAGCTCCACCGAGACCGACAGCTCCACCGAGACCGACACCTCCGGCGGGCCCGACGACCTGGCCGGCCGCACCTTCAGCCGCCGTGGTCGGCGCCTGATCCTCGACCTCACCCGCCTGCGCCGGCGCGGCATCGGGCTGGGTGTGCTGGTCGGCCTGGCCTGGACCGGCGCCAAGGTGAGCACGGGCCTGCTCATCCGCAACGCCGTCGACAAGGGCATCATCGCCGACGACACGGGCGCCCTCCGCCGCTGGGCCGCCCTCCTCGGCGCCGTCGCCATCGCCTCCGCCACCTTCACCGGCCTGCGCCGCTACGTCGCCTTCCGGGAGGCCCGCTGGGTCGAGGCCCACCTGCGCGACCGCCTGTTCGCCCACCTCCAGCGGCTCCACTTCGCGTTCCACGACCAGGCCCAGACGGGCCAGCTCATGAGCCGGGCCAACACCGACCTGCAGCAGGTCCAGGCGTTCGTGGTGATGATCCCGCTCACCATCTCCAACGCCGTCACGGTGGCGGCGGTGACCGTGATCCTGGCCGTCATCGACCCGGTGCTCACGCTGCTCGCCCTGGGCTCGCTGCCGTTCCTCAACGTGCTCGCCACCCGGTTCTCCCGCCGCCTCTTCCCCAGCGTGATGGGGATCCAGCGCGAGTCGGCCGAGCTGGCCGCCGTCGTCGAGGAGTCGGTCGCCGGGGTGCGCGTCATCAAGGGCCTCGGCGCCGAGCGCGTACAGGCCGGGCGGCTCCGGGCCGAGGCCGAGGACGTCTACAGCGAGTCGATGGCCGCCGCCCGCACGCGGGCCCGCTTCCTCCCCGGCCTGGAGCTGCTGCCGAACCTCGGCCTCATCGCGGTCCTCGCCTACGGCGGCCACCGGGTGCTGGACGGCGACCTCAGCCTCGGCACGCTGGTGATGTTCAACGTCTACATCGCCATGCTGGTCTGGCCGCTGCGCATGCTCGGCATGATCGTCGCCCAGGCCCAGCGGGCCGCGGTGTCGGCCGAGCGGGTCGACGACGTGCTCGCCACCGAGCCCGAGGTCGACGACCCGGCCCACCCGGCGCCGCTGCCCCCCGGCGGCGGCGAGGTCGTCTTCGCCGGGGTGCGCTTCGGCTACGGGCGGCCCCAGCCGGTGCTCGACGGCTTCGACCTCCGGGTCGCCCCGGGCGAGTCCGTGGCCCTCGTGGGTGCGACCGGATCGGGCAAGTCGACGGTGGCCCGGCTGATCCCGCGGTTCTACGACGTCGAGGCGGGCGAGGTGCGCATCGACGGCGCCGACGTCCGCACGCTCGCCCTGCGCGACCTGCGGCGCTCGGTCGGGATCGTGTTCGAGGACACCTTCCTGTTCAGCGACAGCATCGGCGCCAACATCGCCTTCGCCGACCCCGACGCGCCCCACAGCGCCATCGAGCGGGCCGCCCGGCTGGCCGGCGCGCACGAGTTCATCACCGATCTGGCCGAGGGCTACGGCGCGCTCATCGGCGAGCGGGGCTACTCGCTGTCGGGTGGCCAGCGCCAGCGCATCGCCATCGCCCGGGCCATCCTCGCCGACCCGCGGGTGCTGATCCTCGACGACGCCACCTCCGCGGTCGACCCCACCAAGGAGCACGAGATCCGCGACGCCCTCACGGAGGTGATGCGGGGGCGCACGACGATCGTGATCGCCCACCGCCCGGCGACGATCGCGCTGGCCGACCGGGTGGTGCTCATCGACGGCGGCCGGGTGGTGGCCGAGGGCACCCACGAGTCGCTGCTGGACGGCGAGCCCCGCTACCGCCAGGTGCTCGCCGCGGCGGAAGCCGCCGCCCCCGTCGACCGTGAGCCGGCCGGGAGCAACGTCTGATGTGGATGCAGGGCGGCGTCAGCGACGAGGACAAGCTCGACCGCACCGAGGCCAGGCGGGTCCTCCGCCGCACGGCCCGCATGCTGCGGCCCCAGGGCCGCCGGGTCGCCGCTGCGCTGGCCATGGTCGTCCTGTGGACCGGCACCGTCCTGGCCGGCCCCTACCTGGTGAAGTTCGGCATCGACCAGGGCATCACCCAGCGCGACGCCGGCAAGCTGAACCTCGCCGTGGCCGGCTACGTCGTGGTGGCGATCCTCGCCTACGTCACGTACCGCATCCAGATCACGCTGATCAGCCTGGTGGGCGAGGAGTTCCTCCGCAGCCTGCGCATCCGGGTGTTCGATCACCTCCAGCGGCTGTCCATGCCGTTCTACGACCGGTCCAAGGCCGGCGTGCTCGTGTCGCGCATGACCTCCGACGTCGACTCGCTGTCGGAGCTCATCCAGATGGGCCTGACGATGTTCGTGTCGAACGGCCTGCTGCTGGCCGTGTCGCTGGTCGTGCTCACCACCGTGTCGTGGCAGCTCATGCTCGTGTGCGCCATCGCGCTGCCCCCGGTGATCCTGGCCAGCGTCAAGTTCCAGCGCGACTCCAACGTCGCCTACCTCGACGTGCGCGATCGCATCGGCACCACGCTGTCGCACCTCCAGGAGGGCATCGCCGGGGTGCGGGTCGTGCAGGCGTTCGCCCGCGAGGACGTCGAGGTCGAGCGGTTCGAGCGGGGCAACCGCGAGCTCTACGACAGCCACATGCGGTCCGTCGCCATCTCGGCCTGGTACCTGCCGGTGATCGAGCTCGCCGGGTGGGGCACCACCGCCCTCACGCTCGGGTTCGGCGGCTGGTGGGTGCACCAGGGCGTGCTGACGGTCGGGACGGTGGCCTTCTTCGTGCTGGCCCTGTCCAACCTGTTCGAGCCTGTGCAGCAGCTCAGCCAGCTGTTCAACATGGTCCAGTCGGCGGGCGCCGGCCTCCACAAGCTCTACGAGCTGCTCGACACCCCGGTGGACGTGCCCGAGCGGCCGGGCGCCGTCGACCTCCCGCCCGCCGGCGACATCGAGGTCGAGCGGGTGTCGTTCGCCTACGGCGACGGGCCGCCGGTGCTCCACGACGTGTCGCTGCACATCGCGGCCGGCTCGCGGATCGCCCTGGTCGGCCCCACCGGTGCCGGCAAGTCGACGCTGGCCAAACTGGTCGCCCGCCTGTACGACCCGACCGAGGGCACCGTGCGCTTCGGCGGCACCGACCTGCGGGACGCGACCGTGCCGTCGCTGCGGGGCCGGATCGTGGTCATCCCCCAGGAGGGGTTCCTGTTCAACGGCACCATCCGCGACAACGTGCGCCTGGCCCGGGCGGGCGCCACCGACGCCGACGTCGACGAGGCGCTGCGGGCCGTCAACGCCTACGACCGGTTCGCCTCGCTGCCCGAGGGCCTCGACACCGAGGTGCGCGAGCGGGGCAGCCGGCTGTCCGCGGGGGAGAAGCAGCTCGTCTCGCTGGCCCGGGCGGCGCTGGCCGATCCGGCGCTGCTGGTGCTCGACGAGGCCACGTCCAGCCTCGACCCCGGCACCGAGGCGCTGGTCGAGGGCGCGGTCGACCGGCTGCTGGAGGGCCGCACGGTGGTTGTCATCGCCCACCGCCTCTCCACCTCCGAGCGGGCCGACATGGTGGGCGTGGTGGACGGCGGCCGGCTGGTCGAGCTCGGCACCCACGCCGACCTGGTGGCCAGGGGCGGCGCCTACGCCCGCCTCTACGAGACCTGGGTCGCCGGCACCGGCGGCAACGGCACCGCGGACGACACCGGAGCGCTGACCCACTGACGGCCCCACTACGTCGTGGCGACCGGCGGGAGTCGTTGTGGCCGCAACCGTGTGACGTTCTTCGGGGTCTGGCCTTGGCCGCGTCACCAACTTGCCAATGCAACAAAGGCATGGTCATAGCAGGAGAAACATTGAGTGTCACATCTCGCCCTTAGGGTGAGTGGGGTGGCCGATTCGTTGGACAGAGCCGTCGCAGAGCAGGCGTTGCGCACGCTCGGCCTCCTGACCATCGGGCAACTCGACGCGATGGGCATGAAATGGGAGCGACGCCGACGGCAGGTGCAGCGCGGGATCCTCGTTCCCGTCCATCCCCGTGTCTTCCGCCACGCAGCGCACCCGCGGTCGTGGGAGCAGACAGTGCTCGCAGGCGTGCTCGCCGCCGGCCAGGACGCGGTGGCGTCCCACATGACGGCCTCCGCCCTGTGGCGGTTCGACGGCGTGATGCCGCCGCGGGTGGCAGGAGCCGTCGAGCTTTCGCTGCCACGGTCTCGCCAGATCCGGCCGCTCGACGGTGTCGTGGTCCACCGGGTCGGCGACCTCGGTCCCGTCGACGTCGACCGCCGCCGGCTGATCCCCTGCACCACACCCGCTCGCACGCTGATCGACATCGCCCCGTACCTGCCTGCTGTACGGCTCGAGGCGATCCTGGACCACGCCGCCCGCCGGGGCCTCGTGTGGCGGCCGCATCTCCGCTGGCGCATCGACGAGCTTCGCCGGCGCGGTCGTCGGGGCGTCGCCCAGATGGAGCGGCTGCTCGACCGCACGGACGGGCGCGACCGGGCGGAGTCCTGGCTGGAGACCGAAGGTCTGCGGCTGATCGCCCGCGCCGGGCTACCGGCGCCCCGCTGCCAGGTCACGCTGCGCCCACGCGGGCGTGGGATCGCCCGGGTCGACCTGCTGTGGGACGAGGCCCGGCTCGTGGTCGAGCTGTCCGGCCACGGCACCCACGCCACGCGCCGCCAGCGCCAGGCCGACGCGGAGCGGGCCGCACGCATCGCCACCACGGGCCGGCGCATGCTCACGTTCACCTACGAGGACGTGGTCGAGCGGCCCCACCACGTCGTGGCGACCGTGCGGGCGCTCCTCGCCCGGGCGGCGTGAGTGGTGTCGCATCAGTGCCACGCCCGCTGCCTGCCCTGCCCGCTCGACCTCAGGTCACGTCGATCAGTGGGTGGTGGCAGGCGACCACGTGGTCGGCCGCCCCGTTGCCCGTGGCGACGGGGCGGAGCACCGGCTCCTCCTGCGCGCAGCGCTCGGTCGCCCGGGGGCAGCGGGTGCGGAACCGGCACCCGCTCGGCGGGGCGATGGGCGACGGCAGGTCGCCCTGCAGCGCGTTGTCCGACGCCGGCACGTCGGGGTCGGGCTCGGGCACGGCGTCGATGAGGGCCGCCGTGTAGGGGTGCGCCGGGGCGTGGTACAGGTCGTCGGACGGACCGACCTCGCACAGCTTGCCCAGGTACATCACCGCCACGCGGTCGCTGATGTTGCGCACGACGGCCAGGTCGTGGGCGATGAACAGCATGGTCAGCCCGTGGCTGGCCTTCAGGTCCTCCAGCAGGTTGAGGATCTGGGCCTGCACCGACACGTCGAGCGCCGACACCGGCTCGTCGCAGATCAGCACGGTCGGCTCCAGCACCAGCGACCGGGCGATGCAGATGCGCTGGCACTGGCCGCCGGAGAACTCGTGGGGGCGTCGGCGGCCGGCCGCCTACGGGTCGATCCCGACGTCCCGCATGACGCCGTCGATCTCGTCCGCCGTCGTCGCCCGCCCCCAGATGGCGAGCCCCTCGCCCACGATGTCCCGCACCTTCCTGCGCGGGTTCAGCGACGAGATCGGGTCCTGGAAGATCATCTGCATCGACGGCCGGACCTGGCGCAGCTGCTCGGCGCCCAGGTCGCCGAGCGACTGGCCCTCGAACACCACCGTGCCGCCGGTCGG
>DASSGC010000191.1:0-17947 GCA_035693765.1 Acidimicrobiales bacterium | reverse complement strand
CGCCCCCAACCGACCCGCCACCGACCACCGAGTCCACGACCACGACGACGGCTGGCGGAGGCACGTGACCACCGTCGGCCGCGTCGGCGGCGCCTGGCGCTTCCCCGTGAAGTCGCTCCAGGGCGAGGCGGTCGAGGGGCTGACCTTCGACGCCGCCGGGGCCGTGGGCGACCGCGTGTGGGGCATCGTCGACCGGGCCACCGGCAAGGTGCTCACGGCCAAGCGGCGGGGTGCCCTGCTCACCGCCGCCGCCCGGCTCGACGGCGACGGCACGGTCGTGCTCACCCTTCCCGGCGGCGCGGAGCACGTGGCCGGCGATCCCGGCACCGACGCCGCCCTGTCGGCCTGGCTCGACCGCGACGTCACGCTGGCCCGGCCGCCGGCGGAGTCGACCCCCTACGAGCTGACCATGGACCCCACCGACGACGGCTCGGAGGTGTGGGACTTCGCCACCCCGGCCGGCAGCTTCGTCGACCTGGCCGCCGCCCACCTGCTCACCGACGCCAGCCTGGCCGCGGCGCGCGCCCTGCACCCCGGCGGCGACTGGGACGTCCGCCGCTTCCGGCCCAGCCTGCTCGTCGAGGTCGGCGACATCGAGGTCGGCGACGCCGAGGGTGCTGGCACGGCGGGGTTCGTCGAGGACGCCTGGGTCGGCGGGGTGGTCCACTGCGGCGGCGCCGGCTTCGCGCCGTTCATGCCCACACCCCGCTGCGCGATGCCGACCCGGGCCCAGCCGGGCCTGGCGCGCGACACGGAGGTGAGCCGCACGCTCACCGAGCGGCACGCCAACAACCTCGGTGTGTACGCACAGATCCACGCACCGGGGTCGGTGCGGGTGGGTGACCCGGTGACGCTAGCCTGAGCCGCTTCACCGCAGCCCAACCGGTATCCGACTGACGTCGGCGGGCGGAGGCGTGCGGGCGCAGCCGAAACTTGACCGCCCGGTCAGTCGAACGGAAAGGTAGCGGGAATGCACGCCGAGGAATCGCCGCTGCGCATCGCGCTGCTGGCCTACCGGGGCAAGCCCCATGTCGGTGGCCAGGGCGTCTACGTTCGGCACCTCGCCAAGGCCCTGGCCGACCTCGGCCACCACGTCGAGGTGCTGGGCGGCCAACCGTACCCGGTGCTCGACCCCCGGGTGCCCCTGGTCGAGCTGCCCAGCCTGGAGATCTACAACGACCACTTCCCCATGCGGATGCCCGGCCTGTGGGAGCTCAAGGACTGGACCGACATGGCCGAGGTCACGTCGTTCTCGTTCGGGCAGTTCCCCGAGCCGCTGGCCTTCAGCCTCCGGGCCTGGCGCCACCTGCGCGGCCGCAAGGGCGAGTTCGACCTGGTGCACGACAACCAGTGCCTCGGCTACGGCCTGCTCGCCATCGAGCGCGAGGGCTTCCCGGTGCTGGCCACCGTCCACCACCCCATCACCGTCGACCGCCGGCTCGAGCTGGAGCACGCCGAGGGCTGGTACAAGCGGCTGACGCTGCGGCGCTGGTACTCGTTCACCACCATGCAGACCCGGGTGGCCCGGCGCATGGCCCGGGTCGTGACCGTGTCGGAGAACTCGTTCCGCGACATCGCCGCCGACCACGAGGTCGACCCCAACCGCATGGCCATCGTGCCCGTGGGCGTCGACGTCGACCTGTTCAGGCCTCTCCCCGACGTCGCGCCCGTGCCGGGCCGGCTGATCACGACCGCCAGCGCGGACGTGACGATGAAGGGGCTCAGCTACCTGCTGGAAGCGCTCGCCAAGATCCGCACCGAGCGCGAGGACGCCCACCTCGTCGTGATCGGGAAGCGCAAGCCGGGCGGGCGGTCCGACGAGACCATCCGCCGGCTCGGGCTGGAGGACGCCGTCGCCTTCGTCACCGGCGTGCCCGACGAGCGGATCATCGAGCTGTACAGCGAGGCCGAGCTGGCCGTCGTGCCGTCGCTGTACGAGGGCTTCTCCTTGCCCGCCATCGAGGCCATGTCGTGCGGGACCCCGCTCGTGGCCACCTCCGGCGGCGCGCTCCCGGAGGTCGTCGGCCGCGACGGCGAGACCGCCCTGGTGGTGCCGCCCGGCGACAGCGAGGCGCTCGCCGCCAAGCTGCGGTGGGCACTCGGCCGCGACGATCTGCGGCGCACGGTCGGCGCCGCCGGCCGCCAGCGTGTGGTCGACCAGTGGTCGTGGAAGCACACCGCCGTCAAGACCGTCGAGCAGTACCGCATCCTGCTCGACGACAAGGCGAGAGCCGCCCGCTAGATGCTCACCGTCGACTACCAGCGGCTGCGCCTGCGCGCCGGCGACCGGGTGCTCGACCTCGGGTGCGGCGCCGGCCGCCACGTGTACGAGGCCCTGCGCCGGGGCGCCCGGGTCACCGCGTTCGACTACGACGAGGTCGAGCTGAAGGACGTCGCCGCCATGGCCAGCGGCATGCACGACGCCGGCGACCTGCCCGCCGCCGCCCGCAGTGGCGTCGCCCGCGGCGACGCCACGGCCCTCCCCTTCCCCGACGGGAGCTTCGACCGCATCATCGCCGCCGAGGTGCTGGAGCACATCTCCGACGACGAGGCCGCGTTCCGGGAGCTGGCGCGCGTGCTGCGGCCGGGCGGCACGATCGCCGTCACCGTGCCCGCGTTCCTGCCCGAGCGCATCTCGTGGGCGCTGTCCGACGAGTACCACGCGCCGCACGTGCCGGGTGGGCACGTGCGCATCTACACGGCCGCCGAGATGCGCACGAGCCTCCGGGCCGCCGGGGTCGAGCCGTACGCCTCGCACAAGGAGCACGGCATCCACGCCCCGTACTGGTGGCTCAAGTGCGCCGTCGGGCCGACCAACGACGACCACCCCCTCGTCCGGGCCTACCACCAGGTCCTGTGCTGGGACATCGGCGGCACCCGGCCCTGGTCGCGCGCCACCCGGGCCGCCGACCGGGTGCTCACCCCACTGATCGGCAAGAGCATCGTGTTCTACGCCCAGAAGCCGGACGCGCCGTGACCATCGCCGACGTCCCGGGGATCGTGTCCGGGCACGAGCTGGGCCGCACGGTCGACGCCATCGCCGAGTGGCAGCTCCCGTCGGGGATGATCCCCTGGTTCCCCGGCGGCCACGCCGACCCGTGGAACCACGTGGAGGCCGCCATGGCCCTCACGCTGGGCGGCCGTCACGCCGAGGCCGAGCGAGCCTTCCGGTGGCTGATCGACACCCAGCGGCCCGACGGGTCGTGGCACCAGTACTACCTGGCCGACCGGGTCGAGCAGGACAAGCTCGACGCCAACGTCATCGCGTACGTGGCCGCCGGCGTGTGGCACCGCTGGCTGTGCACCCGGGACCGCGGCTTCGCCGAGACCCTGTGGCCGGTGGTCGAGCGGGCCGTCGACTTCGTGCTCGACCTGCAGACGCCGCGGGGCGAGATCCTCTGGGCCCGCCACGCCGACGGCACCCCGTGGTCGTTCGCCCTGCTCACCGGCTCGTCGTCGATCTGCCACAGCCTGCGGTGCGCCATCGCCCTGGCCGAGCTGCTCGGCCACGAGCGGCCCGACTGGGAGCTGTCGGCGGCGCGGCTGGCGCACGTCATCCGGAACGTGCCGGACGCCTTCTCCCCCAAGCACCGGTGGGCGATGGACTGGTACTACCCGGTGCTCACCGGCGTGGTGCTCGGCGACGCGGGCCGGGAGCGGTTGACCGAGCGGCACCGGGCGTTCGTCATGGACGGCTGCGGGGTCCGCTGCGTGTCGGACCGCCCGTGGGTGACCGCCGCGGAGACCTGCGAGTACGCCATGGCCAACCTGGCCGTGGGCGACGAGGACCGGGCTCGCCGGCTGTTCGCCTGGGCCCAGCGCTACCGCACCGACGACGGCCGCTACTGGACCGGCACGGTGTTCCCCGACGAGGGCCGGTTCCCCACCGGGGAGCGGTCGACCTACACGGCGTCCGCGGTGATCCTGGCGGCCGACGCGCTGGCCGGCGGCTCGCCCGCCAGCGGGCTGTTCACCCGCCACGACGAGGTGCTCCCCGCGCTGTTCGAGTCCGAGGACGCGGACTCGACCATCGCCGAGCGCGACTGACCGGCACCAGCGCGGGCGCACACCAACCCGGACTGGCGTCCCTCCGTGCTCATGGCGCGCGGAATCGCCGCCAGAACGGCGGCGAGCCCGGCGGCCCGCACGGTCGGGCGGTCAGCCGGTGCGTTCCAGCACCCGGAGCGAGCCGACCGCCCGCACCTCGGTGAAGCGACCGCTGGCCAGCGCGGGCAGGTAGATCTGCTCGTACGGCGGGCGGCCGCCGTCGGCGGGGTCGGGGAAGACGTCGTGGATCACGAGCCGGCCGCCGGGCGCCACGTGCGGGGTCCACAGCGCGTAGTCGAGGCGCGCCGGCTCGACGCCGTGCCCGCCGTCGATGAAGAGCAGCGCCAGCGGCGTCCCCCAGTTGCGGGCCACCGCCGGCGACTGGCCGACGACCGCCACCACGCAGTCCTCCAGCCCGGCGTCGCAGATCGTGCGCCGGAACCACGGCAGCGTGTCGATGCGCCCGGTCGCGGGATCGACCAGGTCGGGCTCGTGCCACTCCCAGCCGGGCTGGTTCTCCTCGGATCCCCGGTGGTGGTCGACCGAGAACAGCACCCGGCCGAGCGTCCGGGCGGCCGCCCCGAGGTAGATCCCCGACTTGCCGCAGTAGCTGCCGACCTCCAGCAGCGGCCCCGCGACCCCCACGCCGAGCGCCGCCTCGTACAGCGCCAGCCCCTCGTCGGGCGGCATGAACCCGCGGGCCGCCTCGGCCCTGGCCAGCATGTCGGGTTCCATCGTCACGGCGAGCGACCGTAACCGGCGCCGGGACGGGCGCACCATCCCGGCCGCCGCCGGGCGGCGGCCGGTGCCCGCTCACGCGCACGGTACGTTTCCGGCGTGTCGCAGCAGGCCGTCGACAACCTCGTCAAGCTCCTCGACCTCGAACCGATCGAGGTGAACATCTTCCGCGGCAGCTCGCCCGACGAGGACCGCCAGCGCATCTTCGGCGGCCAGGTCGCCGGCCAGGCGCTCGTGGCCTGCGCCCGCACGGTCGACGCCGGCCGTCACGTGCACTCGCTCCACGGCTACTTCCTCCGGGCCGGCGACCCCAAGGTGCCCGTGCTCTACGAGGTCGACCGCATCCGCGACGGCGGGTCGTTCACCACCCGGCGGGTCGTGGCCATCCAGCACGGCCGGGCCATCTTCAACATGTCGGCCAGCTTCCAGGTGCCGGAGGAGGGCTTCGACCACCAGTTCGAGATGCCCGAGGTGCCCCCGCCGGAGGACGTGCCCTCGGTGCGCGACCGCATGGCCGGTGCGGCCCGGCAGCTCGCGGCGTGGATGGACCGGCCGCGGCCCATCGAGATCCGCCACGTCGACTTCGCTCCCGCCGGCGGCGGGCACCTGCCGCCCCGCCAGAGCGTGTGGCTGCGGGCCGACGGCCGCCTGCCGGACGACCCCCTGATCCACACCATCGTGCTCACCTACGCGTCGGACATGACGCTGCTCGACACCGCCACGCGCCCCCACGGGGGAAGCTGGTTCGACCCGTCGATCTTCATGGCCAGCCTCGACCATGCCATGTGGTTCCACCGTGCGTTCCGGGCCGACGACTGGCTGCTCTACGCCCAGGACAGCCCGAGCGCCACCGGGGGCCGTGGCCTGTCCCGGGGCCTCGTCTTCAGGCGCGACGGCACGCTGGTCGCCACCGTCGTGCAGGAGGGCCTGGTCCGCGCCCTGCGGTGACGGTGCCGCGGCGCCGCGGCCAGGGCACCGCGGCCTGGGCACGGCGGTGATGGCGTAGCGTCGGCCGCCATGACGACCGTGACGCGAGCGGCGGCCGTGCTGGCCGCGGCCGCCGTCCTGCTGGGGGCGTGCGGCGACGGCGACGGCGACGACGGCGGCGACGACGAGGGGCTGGGGGCGTCGACCACCGGGGCCGGCGGCGACGGCGGCGGCACCGCCCCGACCGGCGGGGCGGCGGAGGCCCCGCTCGACGGCATCGAGATCACGCTCACCGAGGTGGCGACCGTCGACACGCCGACGTCGCTCGTGACCCGGCCCGGCTCGCCGACCCTGTACGTGACCGAGCGGGCCGGCCGGGTGCGGCCCCTCGTCGACCTGGTGCCCGGCGACCCGATCCTCGACATCACCGACGAGGTGGTGACCAACAGCGAGCAGGGGCTGCTCGACATCGAGTTCTCGCCCGACGGCAACACGCTCTACGTCAGCTACAACGTGCCCGAGGGCGGCGACACCCGCATCGCCGCCTACGCGCTGCGCGGCGACACCGTCGACGCCGCCTCCCGCCGCGAGCTGCTCGCCGTCGAGCAGCCGTTCCCCAACCACAAGGGCGGCGACATCGAGATCGGCCCCGACGGGCTCCTGTACATCGGCCTGGGCGACGGCGGGGCCGGCGGCGACCCCCAGGGCAACGGGCAGGACACCGCGGCCCTGCTGGGCAAGCTCCTCCGGATCGACCCGACCCGGGCGGGCGGCGGCACGCCGTACGCCATCCCGGACGACAACCCGTTCGCCCAGGGCGGCGGCGCGCCCGAGGTCTACGCCTACGGGCTCCGTAACCCCTGGCGGTTCGACTTCGACGAGGCCACCGGCGACCTGTGGATCGCCGACGTCGGGCAGAACGAGTGGGAGGAGATCGACCTCCTCCCCGCCGGCACCGCGGCCGGGGCCAACCTCGGCTGGAACGAGATGGAGGGCAGCCATCCCTACGAGGGCGGCTCGGCGCCCGCCGGGGCGGTGGCACCCGTGTTCGAGTACAGCCACGACGAGGGCTGCTCGATCACCGGCGGGGTCGTGTACCGGGGCGACCACGTCCCCGGGCTGGCCGGCGCCTACCTCTTCACCGACTACTGCACCAGCCGGATCCGGGCCGTCCGGGCCCGCGACGGGCAGGTGACCGAGCAGAGGGTGTTCGACGCCGAGGCCAGCGAGCTGGTGTCGTTCGCCGAGGGCAACGAGGGCGAGCTGTACGTGCTGTCCCTGAGCGGCGAGATCTACCGGATCGACCCTGCGGGGGGCTGAGGTGGACACCGCTCCCCACCCGGACGACATCGTCCACATCGCCACGCCGGCCGAGTGGGCCGCCGCCCAGGCCGCAGGCCGGGTGGCGCCCGCCAGCCTCGACATCGAGGGTTTCGTCCACTGCTCGACGCGCGCCCAGCTCCCCGGGACGCTCGACCGCTGGTTCCGCGGTGCCGGGCCGCTGCGGATCCTGGTGCTCGACCCCGGGCGGCTCGACGCCGAGCTGCGGTGGGAGGAGAGCCACCCCGGCGCCCTCTTCCCGCACGTCTACGGCCCCCTGCCGCTCGACGCCGTGGTGGCGGTCGAGGAGATCAGGCAGGCCGCAGGCTGAGGGC
The DNA here is from genome assembly GCA_035693765.1 of Acidimicrobiales bacterium. Taxonomy (GTDB): domain Bacteria; phylum Actinomycetota; class Acidimicrobiia; order Acidimicrobiales; family VFJN01; genus ZC4RG19. The sequence goes on along the minus strand of DASSGC010000191.1, from coordinate 10,580 downwards.
GACCCAGCCGTCCTCGACGTGCCCGCCCTCCTCGCCGGCGACCGGGGCGAGGCCGGCGGCGCCGTAGGCGGCCAGGGCACCCGGCAGCTGGTCGACGAGCAGCCCGCTCAGCACCACCGTGCCGCCGGGCGCCACGGCGGCCGCCACCTGCGGGGCCAGCGCGACGAGTTGCGGCAGCAGCATGTTCGCCACCACCAGGTCGTGGCGGCCGGCGGGGGCGGCGTCGACGGTGGCGGCGGTCGCCAACGCGGCCGCCACCCCGTTGCGGTCGGCGTTCGCCCGGGTGGCGGCCAGCGCGGCCGGGTCGACGTCGACGGCGAGCGCGGCCGCGGCGCCCAGGGCCAGGGCGGCGACGGCGAGCACGCCGCTGCCGCAGCCGACGTCGAGCACCCGCTCGCCGCCCGCCACCTGCCCGTCGAGCGCGGCGAGCGCCAGGCGGGTGGAGGGGTGGGCACCGCTGCCGAACGCCCGGCCCGGGTCGATCGTGACCTCGCTCCGGCCGACGTCCCCGCCGCCCGCCGAGGCCGGTACCCACGGGGGCCGGACCACCAGCCGGCGGCCCACCCGCACCGGCCGGGCGAAGGCCCGCCACGCGTCGAGCGCGGCGCCGAGGTCGACCTCCTCCACCTCCGCCGGCCACCGCCCTGCGGCGGCGGCCAGCAGCCGTTCGGTGCCGTCGCGGCCGGGGCCGGCGCCGCCGCCCCCGGCCGGGCCGCCCGCCACCAGCACGACCGTCCCGCCGGGGGCGGCCCGCTCCTCGATGGCGACCGCGCCCGCCTGCCACAGGGCGTCGGCCGCGAGCTCGGCCTCGGCGGCCGGGACCGTCACCCGCACGGCCCGGGACACGTCCCGGGGCAGAGCGACGGGCGCGGTCACAGCCGCCGGGCGAGGGTCAGCAGGTAGTCGCCCGCCGGGTCGGTCCACAGGCCCACGACCTGCAGCCCGGCCCGGCCCAGATCGCGCCGGACCTGGTCGAAGGTGAACTTGGCGCTGATCTCCGTCCGCATGTGCTCGCCGGCGGCGAAGCCGACCGTCAGATCGAGCGCCGGCAGCGTGACCGCCATCGCCTCGGTCGCCCGCAGCCGCATCTCGATCCAGCGGTTGTCGGCGTCCCACACGGCCAGGTGCTCGAACCGGTCGAGGTCGAAGTCGGCGCCCAGCTCGCGGTTGAGCACCGCCAGCAGGTTGCGGTTGAAGTCGGCGGTGACGCCCGCGGCGTCGTCGTAGGCGGCGACCAGCCGGTGGGCGGGCTTCACGAGATCGGTCGCGAGCAGGAACCGGTCCGACGGCCCGAGCAGCGCCGCCACCTCCGCGAGGAACCGCCCCCGCTGCGGCGGCGGGAAGTTGCCGATGGTGCTGCCGAGGAAGGCCACCAGGCGCGACCCCTCGACCTCGGGGATGCCGTCGAGATGCTCGTGGAAGTCGCCCACCACGGCGTGGACACCGATGCCCAGGTCGTCGGCCACGCCCTCCGCCGCGGCCCGCATGGTGCCCTCGGCCACGTCGAAGGCGACGTAGCCCCCGAGCCCCGCCGTCGCCCCGGCCATGGCGTCGAGCAGCACACGGGTCTTCTCCGACGTGCCCGAGCCCAGTTCGACGAGCACCGTGGCGGCCGCCGCCTCGGCGATGCCCCGGGCCGACACGGCCAGCAGGTCGCGCTCGGTGCGGAACGGGTAGTACTCGGGGGTCCGGGTGATCGCCTCGTACAGCTCGCAGCCGCGGTCGTCGTAGAACCAGACCGGCGGCATCGACTTGGGGACGGCGCCGAGGCCGGCGCGTGCGTCGGCGAGCAGCGCGGCGCGCAGGTCGGCGGGGGTCAGCCGGACGTCGATCGTGACCTTGCCCGGAGCGAGGACCGTCATCGGTCGGCCGCCAGCCGCACGCCGCTGAACGCCCAGCGCGAGCCGGGGTAGAAGAAGTTGCGGTAGCTGGCCCGGGTGTGCCCCGCCGGGGTGATGCAGGCGCCGCCCCGCAGCGCCTGCTGGTTCACCATGAACTTGCCGTTGTACTCGCCGACCGCCCCGGCCGCGGGCCGGAACCCGGGGTACGGCGCGTACGGGCTGGCCGTCCACTGCCACACCGCGCCGCACCATCCCTCGCCGCCGGGACGCGGATGCAGCCCGGTGCCGTCGAGCCCGGCCTCGTCGAGACCGGCGGCGGGCAGGGGGCCGGTCAGCGCCGGATCGCGCTCGGCGGCCACCACCTCCCATTCGGCCTCGCTCGGCAGGCGACACCCGGCCCAGCGGGCGAACGCGTCGGCCTCGTACCAGCTCACGTGGACCACCGGCTCGTCCGCCGTCACGAGGCGCGGCCCGGCGAGCGTCAGGACCGACCAACCGTCGGCCCCGAGGATCCAGTAGGCCGGCGCCTCCCACTCCTGGGACTGCACGGCGGCCCAGCCGTCGGACATCCACAGGTCGGGCCGGTGGTAGCCGCCGTCGTCGATGAAGGCGAGCCACTCCCCTGCGGTGACGAGCCCGGCCGCCAGGGCGAACGGCGCCACCAGCGTGTCGTGCCGCGGGCCCTCGTTGTCGAAGCCGAACCCGTCGCCGCGATGGCCGACCGTGACGGTGCCGCCGGGGTGCTCGATCCAGCCGGCGGCCCGGGGGCCGATCGGGTCGGGCGCCGGGGGTGGCAGCCCGACGTCGACGTAGGCCGGCCGCAGCGGGTTGGTGGCCAGCACGTGCTTGATGTCCATGACCAGCAGCTCCTGGTGCTGCTGCTCGTGGTGGAGGCCCAGCTCGACCAGCCCGGCCACCTCCGGGTCCAGCTCGCCGGCGGCCAGCAGGTCGTCCATCGCGGCGTCGACGGCGCGGCGGTAGTCGGCGATCTCGGCGATGCCCGGACGGGTGAGCAGGCCCCGCTGGGGCCGCGCGTGCCGTGGCCCGACGGTCTCGTAGTACGAGTTGAACAGGAACCCGTAGGCCGGGTCGACGACCTCGTGGTCGGGCCGGTGCGGGCTCAGCACGAACGTCTCGAAGAACCAGGTCGTGTGCGCACGGTGCCACTTGGTCGGGCTCACGTCGGGCATCGTCTGCACCGTCTGGTCCTCGGCCGAGAGCGGCGCCGCCAGCGTCTCGGTGAAGCCGCGCACCGCCGCGAACCTGTTCCTGAGGTCGGCGGCCGACCCTGTGGGCCGGGTGGCGATCGTCATCGGGCTCTCCCCTCTCCGACGCCGGGCCTCCCAGCGAAGGCGCAGCGGCACGGTCGGTGGTCCCGCAGGACCCTACCCGCGGGTGTTCGCAACACATACGCAACAGGCGTGACACGTCACCGCCTCGTAGTGACTCGTCCGCAAACCGTTCGCCGCCCCGTCGCGCCCTGGACCAAGCTCAATCCATGCACCACCGCACGGCCGACGAGCTCACCGCCGCCCTCGACGACATCCGGCGCGCCCCGACCGACGTCGGCCGGGTCGAGCTGGTGGTCACCCGCCCCGCCGAGGGCGAGCGCGACGTCCTCGCGGAGGGCAGGCTCGACCCGGCCGAGGGGCTGGTCGGCGACAACTGGCGCAGCCGGGGCAACCGGCGCACCACCGACGGCGCGGCCGACCCGGACAAGCAGCTCAACGTCATCAGCGCCCGGGTGTCGCGCCTCGTGGCGGTCGACCCCGAGCGGCGGGCGCTCGCCGGCGACCAGCTCCACGTCGACCTCGACCTCAGCCACGACAACCTGCCGCCGGGCACCCGCCTCGCGCTGGGTTCGGCCGTGATCGAGGTGACCGAGCCGCCCCACCTCGGCTGCGACAAGTTCGTGGCGCGGTTCGGCCGCGAGGCGATGCGGTTCGTCAACTCGCCGACCGGTCGCGCGCTGCGGCTGCGGGGGCTCAACGCGAAGGTCGTGGTGGCCGGCGCCGTGCGGCCCGGCGACGAGGTGCGCAAGCTGGCGCCGGAGGCCTGATCCCCTACCCGCATCCCCTACCCGCGGGACTCGGCTCGGCGCTCGCCCGCGAGCACGTCCTGGAGACGGGCCAGCACGGGCAGCCAGGCATCCTCGAGATCGCGGCCGTCCTCGGCGGGGTCCGGGTCCGCGTCGTCGACCACGAGCCGCACGATCGCGCCGCCGGGCCCGGGGCGAACGGTCCAGGTGAGGTAGGTCGCGGGACCGAAGCCACCGTCGAGGGCCAGTGACAGCCGGCGCCCCGGGACCACGGCCACCACCTCGCCGGAGACCGCCACCGACGGGCCGTGGCGGAGCACCACCGCCGAGCCCTCCCCCCAGTCCGACTCCAGCGCGAGGCCGTTCAGCCAGCGGGGCGTGCGCTCCGGGTCGGTCAGCGCGGCCCAGACGTCGTCGGGTGCGGCGGGGGTGGCGAAGCCGAAGCGGTGGGTGGCGATCACGACGCAGTCCTTCGTGACGGGGAGTGGCGGTCGGCCACCGTTGTCCCACGCCACCCTTGACGCCGGCTTGGTCGGTGCTTGCCAGCGGGCACGACCGGCGGAATCATGGTCCCCGGAGGTGCCGCACCATGCACACCGTCTCCCGCCCGTGGCTGGCCGTCGCGCTCCTGCTCGCCGCCGTCTCGCTCGTGGTCCTCGCCGATGCCCCGGCGGCCGGCGCGCAGGCCGACGACGAGCCGCGCGACAACCTCATCGTGATCACCGGCCGGGCCGAGGTGCGCGAGGACGAGGAGTTCGACACCGTGTTCATCGCCGACGGCCCGGCGGTCGTCGACGGCACCGTGCAGGACGCGGTGATCGCCCTCAACGGGGACGTCCTCGTGCAGGGCACCGTGGAGGGCGACGTCACCGCGTTCGACGGCCGGATCGTCATCGCCTCGGGCGGCCGGGTCGAAGGCGACGCGCTGTCCCGGAAGCGGCCGATCGTCGAGCAGGGTGGCCGGCTCGACGGGTCGTGGGAGCGGTGGAACCCGAGCGCCTGGAGCTGGACCACCACGGTCTTCGCCCGGCTCGCCCTGTGGCTGGCCGTCTCCGTGTCGGTGCTGGTCCTCGGGATGATCCTGTGGTTGCTGGCGCCGCGGATGATGACCGGCGCCGCGGGTGCCCTGCAGCGCCGCGCCGGCCCCGTGATCGGCTGGGGGCTCCTGCTCACCATCGGGTTGCCGATCGCCGCCGTCGTCGCGATGGTCACCCTCGTCGGCCTGCCGCTGGGGCTCGGACTGCTGCTCGCGCTCGCGTTGATCTACGGCATCGGCTACACCGTCGGGGCCTGGGTGCTCGGGCGGGTGGTCGCGCCCCGTGCCCATCCGGTCGTGGCCTTCCTGGCCGGGTTGGGCATCCTGCGGGTGGTGGCGCTGGTGCCCTTCGTCGGCGGGCTGACCTGGTTCGTCGCCGTCGTCCTCGGCCTCGGCGCGCTGGCCGTGGCCGGCTGGGGTGCCCGCGGCGAGCCGGAACCTCGGCCCGCCGCCGAGCCGGCGCCGCCGACCGTGGGCCCGCCGGCGGAGGGCTGGCCGACGGCCGAACCGGCGGCCGAGCGGCCGATCGCGGACAGGCCGACGGCCGAACCGGCGGCCGCAGGCGCCGAGGAGGCGACCGAGCCGGCGCCGCCGCCTCGTCCTCCGGGCTGACCTACTCGCCGGCGGTGTCGTCGCCCGCGTCGGGCCGGTGGCAGACCGCCTCGACGTTGTTGCCGTCGGGATCGCGCACGAAGGCGCCGTAGTAGCCGGGGTGGTACTCCGGCCAGAGCCGGGGCTCGTGCAGCACCTCGGCCCCCTGCGCCACCGCCGCGTCGAAGAAGGCGCGCACCGTGGCCCGATCGGGTGCGGCGAAGGCGACGTGCGACTCGCGGAACCCCTCGCCGGTCGACTGGGGCCCCAGCCAGAAGTCGGGCGCGGGTGGCACGCCGTACCCGATCACCTGACCGAAGTCCATGATGCGCACCCCGCCCAGCGGAGCGAGCACCGCGTCGTAGAAGCGGCTGCTGGCCACGACGTCGGCGCACTGGATCGAGACGTGATCGATCATGCCGCCATCATGGCGCGCCGCCGTGACCCGCCGCCCGCGACGCCGGGCCCTCGCCGGTCCCTCCGACCGCCGCGTGGCGCGCCCACGCCGCCTCGACCGTCTGGGACAGGAGCACCGCGACCGTCGTCGGTCCGACGCCGCCGGGGACGGGCGTCAGCAGGGCGGCGCGCGCCGCCACCTCGTCGAACGCCACGTCGCCGACGTTGCCCGGGTTGTAGCCGGCATCCACGACGACGGCGCCGGGAGCTATCCAGTCGCCGCGCACGAACGCCGGGCGGCCCACGGCGGCGACCACGATGTCGGCGCTGCGCACGACCTCCGGCAGGTCCGCGGTCCGGGAATGGCAACAGGTCACGGTGGCGTCGCGGGCCAGCAGCAGCATGCCGACCGGCCGCCCGAGGATCGGGCTCCGCCCGATCACCACCGCGTGGCGCCCCGGCAGCGCGACGTCGTAGGCGTCGAGCAGGCGGACGATCCCCGCCGGGGTGCACGACGCGAACCCGTCGAGCCCGAACGCCATCGACGCGAACGCGTGCATGGTCACGCCATCGACGTCCTTGGCCGGGTCGATGGCCTCGAACACCGCCCGCTCGTCGACCGGCGCGGGGACGGGATGCTGGACGAGGATGCCGTCGACCTCCGCGTCGACCGACAGCGCGGCGACGGCGTCGACCACCGCCGCGGTCGACGACCCCGCCGGCAGGCTGGTCGCCCTCGACTCGACGCCCACCCGTGCCGCCCGGGCGCGCTTCATCCGCACGTAGGTGCGCGAGGCCGGGTCGTCGCCGACCAGCACGGTGGCCAGGCACGGCGCCCGGCCGGCGGCCTCGCGGAAGGCCGCGGCGCGGGTGGCGGCGCCAGCCAGGATGTCGTCGGCGACCGGGGTGCCGAGCATCAGCCGAGCGGCGGCGGGGGTCCGGGGTGCGGAGGTCATGCGGTGCTCCTGGGATCGACGGACGTCGCCCAGGCGCACGGCTCGTGACGGCAGGTCGTGCCGGGCCGCTCCCCGGTGGTGCTCCACCTCAGCGCCAGTCACGGCCGCCGCGAAGATACCCTCGCAGCGGCCGGAGCGGCCGGGGGCGCGCCGCCGGTCCCTCGCCACCGGCGGCCAGCGCCTGCAGTGGCAGGACGGGCCGGGGCCTACGATCCGGGCGGGATGACCACGACACTCGACTGGTACGGGTGCGCGACCTTCGCCCTCCGCACCGCCGGCCTGACGATCTTCCTCGACGCCTACGTCGACCGGGCCGAGGGGGCCGCCGGACCGCAACCCCGGGTCGGCGCCGACGACGTGGGACCGTGCGACTGGATCGTCGTCGGGCACTCGCACTTCGACCACGTCTACGGGGCCGAGCGGATCGCCCGCACCACCGGCGCCCGCATCATCGGCAGCTACGAGACCGTGCGGGTCCTGGAGCAGGCCGGCGTGCCCGTCGACCAGATGATCTGCGTGGCCGGCGGCGAGACCGTCGCGCTGGCGGACGATGTGCGGGTGTCGGTCTTCCCCAGCCAGCACTCCTGCGTCTGGTCACAGGGCGGCATGCGCCCGGCCGACGAGGTCTGCCTCGGCGACCTGGGCCTCACCTGGCAGCAGCAGCAGGACCGCTTCGCCGCGGTGGTGCAGCAGGTCGCCGAGGGGCTGCCGGGCGAGTCGCTCCGGCACTTCCTGTCCGCCCAGCAGGGCGACCGCGGCGACGGCGGGGCGCTGGTGTACCTGTTCGACACGCCCGACGGCCGGCTGCTGTACCAGGACACGTCCGGGCACTGGCGCGGCATGCTCGGCGGGCTGCGGCCCGACGCCGCCATCATCGCCGCCGCCGGTCGCGGCAACGTGGACGGCGAGCCGGCCCAGGGGTCGCTGGCCGAGTTCGTCGCCGCCGAGGTCGAGCTGCTCGGGCCCCGCAAGGTCGTCCTGTGCCATCACGACGACTGGTTGCCGGGCTTCTCGATCGACACCGACATCGGGCCGATTCGGGACGAGCTGGCCCGCCGGGTCCCCGACGTCGCCCTGCTCGAGCTGGGCTACCTCGACGGCACGGCGATCCTTCCCTGACCGCGGGAACGGGGTGGGCCCCGGCCGCCATCCACGCCTGCCGCACCACCCGTGGCGCCCCGCGTACCCTGCGCGCCCGACGAGCCCGGCGCGCCCTGCGCGACGATGGGTGGGTGATGCCACCGGTCCCGAGGCGCGTGCTGTTCGGAGAGCGGCCGGTGCGCTGCAGGTTCTGCCGGTTCCCCCGCTTCCACGACCGCACCGTCCCGGTGCCGGCGGCGGACGGACCGCAACAGACGATGGTGAGCCTCACCTGCCCCCGGTGCGGTCACGTCATGTTCTTCGACGCCGCGCGCATCCGCTTCGTCGACGCCGAGGACGGCACCACGACCGGGGGCACCGGATCCGGGTAGCCGAGCCGGGCTCCTCCGCGGCCCAGGCTCCCGCTCGCTCTCCCCCCGTGCCCTCGTGCGCACGGCGACCAGTCGGCCAGCCACGTCCCTGACCGCCAGGTCAGGCGCCCGCCCCGCAGGTCGAAGCGGTAGTCGTTCGTCTCGCGGCGACTTACGAGAAAGGCCCGAGTCGGGTGCAGCCGTCGCTCCCTCCCCAGCACGTGTGGCGCTAGCCAGACCGGGGTGCGCGTGTCAGATCGCCGGAACTTGGCGTCGGCCGAGGCCCCGGTCGACGAAGAAGGTGGGAGATCTGGGTTCAGGCTGCGATCGGCGTCGACTCGATGGCACCGAGAGCCTCACGGACGTCGTCGACCGGTAGCTCGTAGTCCTCCGCGATCGACTCGACCGGCTCACCGGCACGGAAGCGAGACGTCACAGCGGAGAGCGGTGCACCCCCATGCATGAAGAGGGCGTCGCCGGATGCCACGTCGGGACGGATCCGGAGGATCTCCCGCTCGGTGACGGGCACGATGATCTCGGTCGCCCACGGGTCGTGATCGAAGTGGATCCGCTGGAGGTAGGCGTCGACGATGTCGTGGAAGACCCGCTGGCCTGAACGGACGACGGTCAGCAGCCCGAGCTGTCCGTCCCCCACGTCCCTGGCGTAGTCGTAGAGGATCTCCGCACCATCGGTGTAGAGCTTGCGCGATGCGAGGGCGTTGTGCAGCTCTCCCTGGCTCGTAAGCACGGCGAGCGCTTGCCGGATCCGCTGGAGCGACAGGTCGGTGCGGCGGAACGCCTGCACGACCATGGCCTCGACCAGCCCGATGAAGGGGATCGACGGGCCACCCGCAAACGCCGCGTCGACCGCAGTGATCACGGGACCCTTGGCGACAGTCGCCCGGTGCGGGAAACGATGCTCGTACCCCTTGGCCCAGCTAGCCAAGGTCGACGGCGGCATGCCGACGAGGCGAGCGGCACCCGTCACGGTGTAGAGCGGCTGCGTGAAGCGGCGGTCGTCGGTCATTCCAGCCCCCTTCGTAGCGGCCGACCAACGAGTGTACGACCTACCCCCAACGGCCCCGCGGATCGTTGATCGGCGAGGTCATCGCACATCCAGGGCTCCGAGCCGGCCGACCGAGCGTCGTGGTCGTCGTGGCTCCTCACGTCGACTCATGGGAAGGGCACGGCATCTGGCTAGACGATCACTGCATGTCGACCACGGTCGCCAGGGCATCGTCGACAACAGACGTTCGTCGGCCCGTCACCGTATCGATCAACCCGAGCAGCGACCGCGCCACAGGGTCGGCGTCGGGCGCCGCCACCCAGTCGTGGTACCAGGAGGCGAACGGGTCGTAGCGCGGCTCCTCAGCGGCAGGCACGTCCCGGCCGTTGGGCACGCTGCTCGCCCCGGGCAGCGGCTCGATCCTGACGTCCGAGCTCACCCTGGTCAGCCGCCGCCCCGCAGGTCGAAGCGGTAGACGTTCGTCTCACGGGCGACGAACCCCGCCCGCTGGTAGAGCCGGTTGGCGGCCTCGCGGGACGGCCGCGAGGTGAGGTCGACGGTGGCACAGCCGAGCTCGCGGGCCCGCTCCACCATGGCCTCCGTGAGGGCCGTCCCGACCCCCTTCCCGCGGCCGGCGTCGTCGACCACCACGTCCTCGATCCACGCCCGCATCCCGGTCGGGATGCGAAACGTCGCCAGGGTCGCGATGCCGACGATCGTGCCGCCGTCGTCGAGGGCGATGAACAGGTCGGTCGCCGGGGAGGCGACCACGTCGCTCAGCTCGTCGAGGGAGGGCGGCGGGCTCGACGAGAGCTGGGGCACCAGAGCCGTGACGGCGTCGACGATGGCGGGCGTGAGCGTGGTGGCGATCTCGACCTTCACCGCGGCGACCCTACGCAATCAGGACCGGCGACGCAGACGCCCGGCCGCACCGCGCCACCCCCGGGACGGCGGCGACGAGCCCGGCTCGGTGGCCCCGATCGGCGGCACCGCGCCGGCCGGTGCCCCGGCCCCGAGGCGGGCGGCGGTCAGGGCGGCCCCCAGCGCGACCGGGTACTTGGGGTGGGCGTGGATGCCGACCGGCCGACCGAGCGCACGGCCGACCTCCCGGGCCACGAGCGGCAGCCGCGACGACCCGCCCACCAGCAACACGGCGTCGGCCGGCCGGGACGCCAGCCCGGCGGAGGCCAGCACCCGGCCGAACGCGTCGATCGAGGGCGCCAGCAGGGGCAGGGCCAGCGCCTCCAGGTCGCCGCGCTGCAGGC
>DASSGC010000190.1:0-20824 GCA_035693765.1 Acidimicrobiales bacterium | reverse complement strand
CCAGCCTGAGCAGGCCAACGTGGTGCGAGTCGAGAGTGCCACCGTCGAAGATGAACACGAGCTGGTCGTCCCACGGTCCACCTGGGCCTACCCATTCGACCAGCAGAAGACCGCCGACTGCGACGGTCAGCCCGAGTTCCTCTCGTAGCTCTCGCCCGGCGGCCGCTCGTGGCGGCTCGTTGGCTTCGGCCATGCCGCCAGGGAGGTCCCAATACGACTTGTAGGTCGGGTTCACAAGAAGGACGCGTTGGCCGTCGTCGTGGATCAACACCTTGGCAGCGACGCGCTTGCGAGCTTGACGGGCGTTGCCCTCCGCCAGGTAGGCGTACCGCCCGGGATCGTTCGGATCGGTTATGCCGGCCATGGTGTGAGGTGGTCGGGAGATTGGTCGGATCGATGAAGTTCGGCAAGCGCCTGCCGGAATACCTCCACCTCCCCCAGCGGAGCGTGATCGGCGAGCGCAAGCACGAGGCTGTCCAACTGGTGAACCACGCGGGCGGACGCAAGCCTCGACGCGATATCGCACACGTTCGTCCCGATGCTGGCCGCCTCATCGACGCGGCCGGCGTCAGCGAGAACCTGAGCCAGGGTGATCTGCTGCCGAGCCAAGTGGTCGCTTCCCCCATCATGCGCCAACCATCCCGCTGCTTCAGTGAGGGAAGCGGCGGCGGAGAAGAGTTGCGCATCCGGTGCGTGGCTCGTCGGAGCAAGCAGGAGCGGAGCGACCTCGGCGTTCAGGTATCGGGTGACAGAGCTGTACAGCACACCGCCGCCGAGGCGGCGATCAGCGGCGCGGAAGGCGTCTGACATCGCTCGGATGGTGGCGCAGCGTTCCTGGCGGACGCTCCGTGCCACATCCAGCACGCTAGTCCACGTGCTGTGGGGGTCTATCCGGGCAAGATGGCCATGCTGCGCGGTTACGGATTGAGGTAGCGGGGTTCACGATGCCCACGTGAGCACCGCTGATGACTTGGCCATCGACCGCCCGGTGAGCCCGCCCCGGGGGGACCCACGGTCCTTCTCGGTTGGCGGGCACTACGCGTTGGAGCACGCGGGGCCGGTGATCCGCATCTGGTGCACGGCCTGCGACAAGTTCGAGCACTTGGCCGACGATGAGGACATGACAGTTGACGCGGCGCGGGCCGCGCATCGTTGCGGCGCGCGGACCTCCGCATGGGATCGCCGAGGCATCGGGCGTGCGTCATGAGCGACGTGGAGCCAGACTTTGCGGAGGTCGATCGGTCCCCGACCGAGATCGACGTGAGCGTGGCGCACGCGGCCCGTGTGTACGACTACTTCTTGGGCGGGACGACGAACTTCAAGGTCGACCGCGAAGCGGCTGAGCATGCAGCGGCCGTGCATCCGGGCGGGTTGGCGACGGTGCGGGCGTCGGTGCGCAGCAACCGGGCGTTTCTCGGGCGGGTCGTGGGGTGGTTGGGCCGCGATGCGGGGATGCGCCAGTACCTCGACATCGGCTCGGGCATCCCCAACGGATTGAATGTCCACACGGTCGCCCAGCAGGCCATCCCCGCGGCCAGGGTCGTCTATGTCGATAACGACCCGATCGTGCTCGCTCACGCGCACCAGCTCCTGGGGGAGATCACCGGGACGGGGGTGGTCGACTACCTGTGGGGCGACCTTCGTGAGCCGGCGTCGGTCCTGGAACGGGCCGCGGCGACGCTCGACTTCGCCCAGCCGGTGGCTGTGCTGCTGGTCGGGATCCTGCATTTCTTCCCCGACGGCGATGACGACCCGTACGGGCTGGTCGCCGGGCTGTTGGATGCGGTGCCGACCGAGAGTCACCTCGTGGTCTGCCACCTCGCGTGCGACATCCACCCAGTGGAGATGCGCGAGGTCGAGCGGCGGTTCAACAAGACCACGGCCGAGACGTGGCAGCTCCGCAACCGCGACGAGGTGCGCGGGTTCTTCGCTGGCCTGGACCTGGTCGACCCGGGTGTGGTCCAGGTCGACCAGTGGCGCCCGGACGCCGGTCCCGCTCCTGTGCTGCCTCCGGAGGGCCGGACGAACCCGTTGTGGGTCGGGGTGGGCCGCAAGCCATGACCGCGACCGCCACAGACAGCACGACCGAGAGTTCCCGGTTGAACCGGGAGTCGTGCCGGGATGGGCCGGTAGTACCGTCGAGACGGTCACGACCAGGCGGGTGAATCGCAAGGGGACACCGTTGGGCGCGAAGGCGGATCAGGCCGCGCTGGCCACCAAGCTCCGATCTGACGGCGCCACGTGGGCCGAAGTCGTCCGGGAGTGCCGCGGGCGCTGGGGGCTGAATGCCTGGCAGACGATCCGCATCGCACGGGGCTGGAGCCAGCAGCAGGTCGCGGACGAGTGGTGCCGCCGCTGGCCCGACGACCCCAAGACGTTCAAGAACCTCTCCACGTGCCGGCCGAGACCTCCACGACGCCCTCGACACCATCGCCCGCCAGACCACCCCCGGGAGCTGACGCATGGCACCCCGCGACGAGATCCTTTCCGCCGACGACGTCCAGGCCCGGCTCGCCCAACGGGTCGGCTGGACCGGCAACACCGCCGAGATCACCAAGACCTTCGACGTCGAGTACCACGCCGGCGTCGCCACCATCGTCGACGTCGCCCGGGCCGCCATCGAACTGGAGCACCACCCCGACATCGACCTCCGCTGGGACAAGCTCCGCTTCATCATCACCACCCACACCGCCGGCGACGTCGTCACCGAACTCGACTTCCTCCTCGCCGACCGCATCGACACCATCGCCGCCGGCCACGGCGCCACCCCAGCCGACGGCACCCACCAAACCTGACCACCCCCGAAGCGGCCACGGCAGGAGACACGGCGGCGGAGATGTCCGTCTGGCGGGTGAGCCGCCCCGGTGGGCGCCACCCCCGCCCCAAACTGTCACACCCCCTCCCGATACTGTGGCCATGAGCACGACGACCACCACCCGCAAGTCCGCAGGCCACGCTGCCCGCCGGCACACCGGCACGAGCACCGGGAACCCGGGCCGGAACACCCAGCTCGCCCTCATCGAGGCCCCCAGGGCGTGGCGGCTCGACGAGCACACTCGGGAGATCGGCCGCGAGGGCGTCGCCCGGGCCCGGGAGGCCCTGCGGGCCGGGCTCCGAGACCACCCGGACGATCCTCCCGGGGGTGCCGGCGGCCACGGCGGCCACGGCACCCACCGGCGGGCGGCATGAGGCCCCCTGCGGGGCGGTCACCCCCACCGGCCCGATCGGATATGTCCCGTCGCGGGGCGGCGACCCGACCCCGCCGGACACGGCCGTCGCGGGCCGGCGACCCGACCCGGCCCGACACTGCCGTCGCGGGGCGGCGACGCGACCCGACCGGGCACGGCCGTCGCGGGCCGGCGACCCGGCCGGGGGCGGCGGTCCCCACGGCATCCGTGTCCCCGACGGCGGACGGAACGCCCCGTGGACCGGGCGGGCGGCCGCGGACGTGGCAGTAGCATCGTGGCGGCATGGGCATCCTCGGCTGGATCGTGGTGGGCTTCGTCGCCGGCGGGCTGGCCCGCTGGGTCACCGGGGCCCGCAAGCGCGGCTGCCTCGCCACGATCGTCGTCGGCATCCTGGGTGCGCTGATCGGCGGCGCGCTGTTCCGGCTGGCGAGCGGCGACGAGGTCGAGACCTTCGACGACTTCGACCTCGGGTCCATCTTCGTGGCCTTCGTCGGCGCGGCGCTGCTCCTGCTCGTGCTGGAGGCGGTTTCACCACGTGACCGTCGCTGACGCGCACGTCGGTCGGGTCTGACAACCCGCGCACCGTGGCCCTAGCGTGACGGCATGTCCGATGTCGTCATCGTCGAAGCCGTCCGCACCCCGATCGGCCGTCGCAACGGCGGGCTCGCCACGGTGCACCCCGCCGACCTGCTGGCCGGCGTGGTCACCGAGCTCGTGCAGCGTTCGGGCATCGACCCGGCCGAGGTCGGCCAGGTCGTCACCGGCTGCGTGAGCCAGGTCGGCGAGCAGTCGTTCAACGTGGGGCGCACGGCGTGGCTCAGCGCCGGCCTCCCGCTCACGACCGCGGCCACCACGGTCGACACCCAGTGCGGCTCGTCCCAGCAGGCCACCAACCTCGCCACCAGCCTCGTGGGCTCCGGCGTCGTCGACGTCGCCGTCGCCTGCGGCGTCGAGCTGATGTCGCGGGTGCCGATCGGCTCGAACTCCTCGAAGAAGCTCGGGCTCGGCGTGCCGATCCCCAAGACGTACTTCGGCCAGTACGAGTTCACCTCGCAGTTCGAGGGCGCCGAGCGGATCGCCGACAAGTGGGGCATCACCCGGGCCGACACCGACGCCTTCGGCCTCGCCTCCCAGCAGCGCGCCGCCCAGGCGTGGGCCGAGGGACGGTTCGACACCCAGGTCGTCCCCGTCGACGCCCCCGACGTCGACGAGGAGGGCAAGCCGACCGGCACCACGCACCACGTCGCACGCGACGAGGGTCTCCGGGACACGACGCTCGAGGCGCTCGCCGGCCTCAAGGCGGTCGCCCGGCCGGACGGCGTCCACACCGCCGGCAACTCCTCGCAGATCAGCGACGGCGCCTCGGCGGTGCTGCTGATGACCGCAGAGAAGGCCGCGGCCCTGGGCCTCACGCCGCGCGCCCGCGTCGTCGACACCTGCCTCGTGGGCGTCGACCCGGTGCTCATGCTGACCGGCCCCATCGACGCCACGCAGCGCCTGCTCGACCGCACCGGCATGGCCATCGGCGACGTCGACCTGTTCGAGGTCAACGAGGCGTTCGCCTCGGTGGTCCTGGCCTGGGCGCGCGAGGTCGGTGCCGACCTCGACCGCACCAACCCCAACGGCGGCGCCATCGCCCTCGGCCACCCGCTCGGCGCGACCGGCGGCTTCCTGCTGACCAAGGCCCTGCACGAGCTGGAGCGGAGCGACGCGACGACGGCACTCGTCACCATGTGCTGCGGCGGCGGGCTGGGCACCGGGACGATCATCGAGCGCATCTGACCGCTCCCCACCGCGGTCCCGGGGGTCGGCCGGCGCAGTAGGCTGCGCCGACCCGCCGGGCTGCACGCCGACCGGGCTCGCGACACCGTCGCCCCCCACCCCCGTCCGACGGGAGCGGCCCATGTCCCGATCCCTGCGCGGCCCCGCGGCCGCCACCGCTATCGCTATCGCGGCGACCGCCCTGACCGCCCTCTGGGTGATGCACAGCGGGTCGCCGTCGTCGCCCGGCACCGACCCGCCGGGGCGCGCCGTCGTGGTGCGCGTGGTCGACGGCGACACCGTCGTCCTCGATCTCGGCGGCTACGAGGAACCGGCCCGGCTCATCGGCATCGACACGCCCGAGAGCGTGGCGCCCGGCCGGCCCGTCGAGTGCTACGGGGCCGAGGCGTCGGCCCGGCTGGGCGAGCTGCTGCCCGCGGGGACGCCCGTCGACGTGGCCCGCGACGTCGAGCCCCGCGACCGGTACGACCGGCTGCTCGTCTACCTGCACCGGGCCACCGACGGGCTGTTCGTGAACGCCGCCCAGGTCGAGGACGGCTACGCGGAGGCCAGGGACTACCCGCCCAACACCACGTTCCGCGCCGACTTCACGAGGGCCGAGCACACGGCCCGCGCCGCCGGCCGCGGGCTGTGGGGCGCCTGCGGCGGCCCCGACGTCGCGCTCGGGCCTCCCGGGTAGCCTCCACCACGATGGACTCGCTCGCGGAACGCCTGGGTTTCGCCCCGGACGACCGGGTGCTCGTGGTCAACTGCGACGACCTCGGCTCCAGCCACGCGGCCAACGTCGGCGTCTACGAGGCGCTGCGGGTGGGCATCGCCACCAGCGCCTCGCTGATGGTCCCGTGCCCCTGGGCGCGGGAGGCCGCGTCGCGCTACCGGGGCGAGGACGTCGGTGTCCACCTCACCCTCAACGCGGAGCACGATCTCTACCGGTGGGGGCCGATCACCCACGCGCCCTCGTTGCTCGACGGCGACGGCGGATTCCCGCGCACGACGCTCGACCTGTGGGACCACGCCGACCTCGACGAGGCCCGCCGCGAGCTGCGGGCCCAGGTCGAGCGGGCGATCCTGTGGGGCTTCGACGTCAGCCACCTCGACAGCCACATGGCGACGCTGCAGCAGAAGCCCGAGTTCTTCGACATCTACCTCGACCTCGCCGTCGACTTCGGCCTCCCGATCCGCCTCACCGGCGCCGCCACCGAGCGCACCATCGGCTTCCCCTTCCGCAAGCTCGCCGCCGAGGAGGGGGTCGTGTTCCCCGACCACTTCACCTACGTCAGGGGTGGCGGCAGCCGGCGGGAGGTCGAGCGGGCCATCTACGACCTGCCGGCCGGCGTCACCGAGATCCACGTGCACCCGGCGATCGACACCCCCGAGCTGCGGGCCGCCACGCCCGACTGGGCGGGGCGCGTCGACGACCACGACCTGGTGGTGAACGACCACAGCCTGCGAGCACTGCTCGACCGCGTCGGGGTCACGCTCATCGGCTACCGGATGCTGCGCGACCTCCAGCGGGCCGGGGCCTGAGCGCCGGCGGCGCGGGCGCATGCCGGACCGGGCGACCCGGGCTCAGGGGCGGGTGCGGGCGGCGACGGCCCGGGTCGCCGTGCCGTAGGCGGGCGTCCCCATCACCGCCAGCAGCCGCAGCAGCACCGCCTGGTCGCCGGCCACCTTCATCCGCCCCTGCATGAACGCCGGGGCCGGATCGCCGTCGCCGCCGGCCAGCTCGGCCGCCAGGCCGAGCGGGGTGACCACCTCGACCTCCGGCGCGGCAGCAGCTCCGAGCCGCGCCTCGACGAGGCGCCCGTCGCGGAACCCCAGCCAGTAGACGACCTCGCCGCCGGGCGCCCCGGTGACCGTGAACTGCATCCGCCCTGAGGCACCGGGCCGCTCGGGCAGCCCGCCCGCCGCGTCCCGCAGCGCGTCGAGCCAGCCCTGCGTGAGGATCTCGACGGTCCCTGCCGTGTCGCTGGCGCCGGCCACGGCCGGTCAGGAGCGGTCGGCGAGCTCGGCCCGCACGCCGGCGAACAGGTCGCTCTCGGGCTGCTCGGTGTCCACGAGGCTCCGCGCCAGGATGTAGTCGTCGTAGGGGTGGATCCGCCGCTGCTCCTCGCGGGGCAGGCCGAACCAGAACGGCGACGTCGGGTCGACCTGGGTCTCGTGCGCCAGCAGGGCGTCGATGCGCACCTCGTTGTAGCCGTCGATGTCGACCGACGTCGTGATGCGGTGGTCGTGGGACGGCCGCTTGAACCACTCCTCGCTGAACGGCGACTCGAGGCCCAGCTCACCGAACCGCTCGTGCATGGCTTCGATGCGCCGGCGCGACCAGATCGAGTAGTACAGCTTCAGTGGCTGCCACGGCTCGCCCGCCTCGGGGTACGCGTCCGGATCGCCGGCGCGGTCGAACGCGAGGACCGAGATGTCGTGCACCCGCAGATGATCGGGGTGCGGGTAGCCGCTCTGGTCGTCCGGGTAGGTCACGATCACCTGGGGCCGCTCCCGGCGGATGACCTCGACCAGCCGGCCCGTGGCCTCGTCGAGGGGAACGTTGGCGAAGGCCTCGGAGTGGGCGTTGGGCGGCGTCCCCGGCATGCCGGAGTCGCGGTAGCCCAGCAGCACGACCTCGTCGTAGCCGATGATGCGGGTGGACCGCTCCAGCTCGCGCAGGCGGACGGCCGGCAGGTCGGCCACGATCTCCGGCCGGTTCATCGCCGGGTTGAGGATGTCACCGGCCTCGCCGCCGGTGCAGGTGACGAGCACCGTGCGCACGCCCTCGTCGTGGTACCGGGCGACGGAGCCCGGGCCCTTCGAGGCCTCGTCGTCGGGGTGGGCGTGAACGGTCAGCAAGCACAGTCGAGGATCGTCCATCGGCGGCCACGCTACCGGCGTCGGGCGAGACCGATCGTGTTCCGATCCCGTTCCGATACGCGCCGGGCGGTGCCCGCTGCGTACCGACGCCGACTAGATTCCTGCACAGGCGACAGACGCGGGCCCGCCTGCACCCAGCTGACACCCGAGGCGACGACGGTCGATGGACTCACCCGAAACCTGGCGATGGCTGTGGCTGGTGACCGCGGCCGTGTTCGCCATCGGCGAGATGACCACACCGGGCTCGTTCTTCCTCGCCCCGTTCGCGCTGGGGGCGTTCGTCGCCAGCCTCCTGGCCTTCGCCGACGTCTCGGTCCCGATCGAGTGGGCCGTGTTCCTCGCGGTCTCCGTCGCCACGCTCTTCGCGCTGCGACCGGTGGCGAGGCGGCTCGACCGTGAAGCCCTCGACGACGGGGTCGGCGCCCGCCGGCTGCTCGGGCGCACGGCCACGGTGCTGCGCGACATCCCGGCCGGCAACGAGCTGGGCATGGTACGCGTCGACCGGGAGGAGTGGCGGGCCCAGTCGGCCGACGGTCGCCCCATCGCGACCGGCGCCAACGTGCGGGTGACCGAGGTCCAGGGCACCCGCGTCGTGGTCGCCCGGGTCGACGCCTCCCTCGACGACCCGGCCGGGCATCCCGGGCTCCCTCCCCCGCCCCCGGGCAGCCCCGCGGAGCCACCCCCATGACATCTCCGACAAAGGAACGCCGCCCGTGACGGCCGTCATCGTCCTCTTCGTCCTGGCCATCGTGCTGTTCGTCTACGTGCTCGCCGGCGTGAAGATCGTGCGCCCCTACCAGAAGGGCCTGATCGAGCAGCTCGGCAAGTACAAGGAGACCGTCGATCCCGGGCTGCGCCTGGTCATCCCCTTCATCCAGACCATGCGCCCGGTCGACATGCGGGAGCAGGTGGTCGACGTGCCCCCGCAGGAGGTCATCACGTCCGACAACGTGGTGGTCTCGGTCGACGCCGTCATCTACTACGAGCCCACCGAGCCGCAGCGCCTCGTCTACAACGTCGCCAACTTCATGTTGGCCGTCACCAAGCTGGCGCAGACCAACCTGCGGAACGTCATCGGCGACATGCAGCTCGACGAGGCGCTGACCTCACGCGACAAGATCAACACGGAGCTGCGGGAGATCCTCGACGACGCCACCGACAAATGGGGCGTGCGGGTGGGCCGGGTGGAGATCCAGCGCATCGACCCGCCGCCGGACGTCATGCACTCGATGCACGAGCAGATGAAGGCCGAGCGCACCCGCCGCGCCGTGGTGACCCAGGCCGAGGGCGAGCGGCAGGCCGCCATCACCCGCGCCGAGGGCGACCAGAAGGCCGCCATCCTGCGGGCCGAGGGCGACAAGCAGCAGCAGATCCTGCGGGCCGAGGGCGAGGCCCAGGCCATCCAGAGGGTGGCCGAGGCGGAGAAGTTCCGGCAGGAGACGGTGGCCCTCGGCGAGGCCGACGCCATCACGTCCGTGTACGGCGCCATCCACGACGCCAACCCCGACGCGCCGCTGCTCACCATCAAGTACCTGGAGACCCTGCAGGCCATGGCCGACGGCCGCGCCACCAAGATCGTCGTGCCGACGGAGCTGGCCGGCATCGCCGGCTCGCTGACGGCGGTGGCCGACCTGCTCGGCGGCGGCAACGGCGGCGACGGTGGCGCCGCCCCGCCGCGGGCCATGCCGGCCGGCTCGACCCCCACCGACGGCTGACCCGGCGCCGCCGGCGGTGGTCGGCCCCAGGTCAGCCCTGGTGTCCCGGCTCGCCTGCGGGGCCCGGCGAGGCCGGGCTGCCGGCGCCCCGTAGCTCACCGGCGAAGAACTCGAGAGCCGTCCGGGTCTTGGTCTGCTGCTCGCCGGTGACCTCGATGCCCCGCGCCGTGAGGAACGCCTTGGTCTCGGCGGCCACCTGGAACGGTTCGCCCACGCCGCACTTCGTCGACAGCTCGAGGATGCGGGAACCGTCGGGATACATCCACAGCTCGGCGACCAGCGGGCGGGCGTAGCCGGCGGGTGCGAACTTGAGCTTCAGGACCGTGACCGGCCCGAGCACGCTCAGATCGTCGAGGCCGAGGCCGTCGGGCGCGTGGGCGGCGTAGAAGTGGCGTTGCGCCTTGCTGAACAGCTTGTGCAGCGGGAGCTCGCCGGCGACCGCCTGTTTGACGGCCGGTGGCTCGAGCGACCGCTTGAGCGAGCCGCTGCAGACGTAGCCGCCCGGCATGGCGTCGACCTCGACCACCATGTCGGGCGAGTGACGCAGCGCGTCGGGCAGATCGGCGGGCACCACGGGGCGCAGCTTGACCACCGTGTCGTCATCTCGACGCTGCACGCGCCGAGCGCGCACGACCACACCCCGACGATCGAGCGCGAGGTCGGGGGTGTCGAGGAAGAACACCTGGCGGATCTGACCGTCGAGCGGATCCATGCCGAGGGCGGCGACAGCGGCGCGGCGTTGCGAGTCGGGGACGGTCAGCTTGAGCTCGACGCTGTCCGCCTGGTTGATCAGCGCCAGCGCCCGCACCAGGTCGTCCCCGCTGAGCGGTTGCGTGCTATCGGGCATCTCGCCTCCCCGGGTCGTCCCCGTCGCCGGCCGGATCGTCATGTCGCTCGGCCCCGTGACGCCGCGTTCCGCCGGCTCGCGCGGGGGAACATCCCCGCGAAGATCGCGAGCAGGCGTCCCGTGCCGTGATCGTGACGCGTCGCCGCGCCGCGGGCATCGCCCGGATGGGGTGAGACGCTCGGGTGGGGCGACCTGACGACCGCGAGATGCCGGGTGTCCGGGCGGGCCGGTGTCGCCCTCAGCGGGACGCGGCCGGGCGGAGCGGCTCGAGCCGATCCTGACCCGTGTCCTCGTCCTCCTCTAGCCGCCAGCCGAGGCGGTTGGCGAGCAGCGGGTGCCCCTCGTCCGGGCCGCTGGCGATCAGCTCGTCGCCGACCGCCAGCACCACGTGCCCGCGGGGCCGGTACACGTAGCGCCCGCCCCGCCGCACGGCCAGCACGTGGAACCCGGGATCGACGTCGAGCTGGAGCTCCTGGAGCGTCGCCCCGTCGGCCGGCGAGCCGCCCGCCACCGGCACCCGCACCACCACCTCGTCGCTCTCCCCGAGGGCGATCTTGAGGATGGGATGGACCTCCTCGTGGCGCTCGATGAGCCACACCATCTGCTGCGCCGAGTCGCCCAGGTCCTCCGCGGCCTGCGACAGGTGCAGCAGCCCGCGCAGCGGCGACGGGTCGATGTCGTTCGAGGCGGCCCGCAGCACCCACAGCTCGAGCCGATCCTTCATCTCGTCGAGCCGGTCCTCCAGGTGCCGCACCTCGGCGGCCAGCCCCAGGTCGCGCAGGACCAGCGCGGAGTAGGCCAGCCCCACCGCCGTCTCCGACACGTTCTTCATCTCCACCAGCACGTCGACGGCCCGGTCGAGATCGGTCAGCGTGCCGTCCTCGGGCGGGGTGGGCGGCTCCCACTGGGGGGCGGCGGCCAGCTCCCGCAGGCGGGTGATGCCGGCCGGCGAGCCCCGCAGGAACAGCACGTCGCCGGGCATGAGGATCTCCTCGCCCTCGACGTCGGTGATCCACTCCCGGTCGCGGCGGATGGCGACGATGCGCATGCCCGTCTGCACGGGCAGCTCCAGGTCGACGAGCGGCCGGCGGGCCAGGTGCGAACCGTCCCGCACCCGCACGCGGTGCGAGACCTCTTCGGCGTTCGACAGGTCGGCCACCAGCTCACGCGGGATCCCGAGGCGGTGGGTCACGATCCGTGCGATGTCGACCGCCGCGTTGGCGATGCGCTCGATGGCCGAGATCACCTGGAGCACCGACGCCATGGCGTCGGCCTCGCGCGGGTGGCGGGCGGCCATGACGCACACGGACCGCATGTCGTGGACGAGCTGGTCCATGCGCTCCTCGAGCGCCCCCACCTCCTCGGCCATGTCGGGATCGCCGAAGTACAGGGCGGCGTACGCCAGGTCGACCATCAACTCGGAGAGGTCCTTGACCTCGGCCAGCATGGCCCGGAGGTTGCGGGGTCTGTCGTCCATCGGGGGGATCGGCGACAACGATAGGCGCGCGAGCGAGCGCCCATCGTCCAACCGGGGCGGGATCCGGTGCTCAGGCGAGGCCGAGCATCGAGATGGCGAGGATGAGGGTGAACGCGCCCACGAAGTCGACCGACGAGCTGACGATCGGGATGCCGTAGGTGTCGGGATCGACGCCCGTCCGGTAGGCCGCCACGGTGCCGTAGTAGGCGACGGCCACGACGAACACGATGGCCACGGCACCGGCGATCAACGACGCGCCCACCATCTGGAGCAGCCCGGGACTGGCCTGGCCGAGCAGCCGGGCGACAGCGTGGGCGGCGAGCCCGTTGAACACGTAGACGGGCACGGCCAGCACGGACACGAACGAGATGTCGCGCCGGGCCTCCCGGTTGGGGCTGGCGTCGGGCGGCACGAGGCCGAGGAACAGCTTGGACGCGAGTCGCCCCGACAGGATCCCGCCCAGCGCGCCCGAGCTCGACAGGTGGGCGGGCACCAGCACCAGCAGCGCCGGCAGGGCGTCGAACCGGGCGAACGACTTCTCCAGCGTGATGCCCGCGCCGGCGCTCACACAGCCCGCCACCAGCAGGACCGGCACCGACTCGTGCACGATCCGGCGCAAGCCCTCGGTCGACGACCGCCAGCCGGCCACGAGGAACACCACGGCCGCGGCCACCAGGACGATGCCGACCACGGGGGTCACCACCGAGATGCCGAGCAGGAACGTGGCGACGAACAGCGCCGGCAGCGTCAGCACGTCGCCCAGCGTCGAGACCAGCGGCGCGGTCACGTTGTCGAGGTCCCACCCGTAGCGGACCGCCCCGGCCGTCAGGCCGAGCGACGCCACGAGCACCACCATCGACCCCAGCAGGCCGCCGACGATCGACACGATCGCCATCGACGCGAGGTCGATCGATCCCTCCAGCCCCAGACCGACGGCGACCGCCTTGGCCACCACCGCCAAGGCCAGCGAGATGCCCATGGTGAGCAGCATCGAGGCCAGGACGTTCTGGCCGAGCACCGCCTCCCGCCGCAGCGACCAGCGGAACGTCCCCGCGTGGATCGACGTCGAGACGCGGTTGCCGACCGACCCGAAGATGTTGCCCCGCAACCCGATGGCGGCCGGCACCAGCACCAGCAGGCCCGGGTAGCGCTCGAACGTGCCCGTGATGGCGCCGAGGAAGGCGCCGGCCAGCAGGCTGGTCGACGAGTTGAGCCCGAGCGCGACGAGGCCCTGCCGGACGCCGGCGGCGTCCGACCGCAGCAAGGCGCGCAGTCGCGCCGCGTAGGCGGGGGTCCGTCTCATCGATGGCCTGGCGGTGACCTCTGGCGGGTCGTCTGGCGGCTGGGAGCACCGGAGTGCGGACAGTCTGCAACACCGGCTCGGGCGCCAGGCGCGCATCGGCCCGGCGAGGCGCCGCCGCCGCCCGGCCGTGCAACACTGCGACCCATGTGGACGCACGCTGGGCAGGGCCGCCGGATGCCGCGCCCTGGCGGCCGCCTCGTGCTGCTGCTGGTGACCGTGCTGGTCGCCGTGGCCGCCTGCGGGGACGACGGTCGGGAGCTGTCCGAGCCGCGGCCCGACCAGACGACGACCACCGTCCCGGCCGCCGGCGACGGTGCGGTGGTCGGCGGCGACCCCACGTCCTCGATGGCACAGCTCCGCCTGTCCAGCCCGGCCTTCGAGGACGGCGGCACCATCCCGGTGGAGTACACCTGCCGCGGCGCCGACGTGTCGCCCCCGCTGGCGTGGACGGGCGTGCCGCCCGAGACCGCCGAGATCGCCGTCGTCGTGCGCGACCTCGACGCGGGCGGGTTCGTCCACTGGGTCATCGCCGGCCTGCCGCCCACCGCCACCGGCCTGGCCGAGGGCGCGGTGCCGCCGGAGGCCGTCCAGGCCGTGAACGGGTTCGGCCGGCCCGGCTGGTCCGGTCCCTGCCCGCCGTCGGGCAC
Organism: Acidimicrobiales bacterium; assembly: GCA_035693765.1. Lineage (GTDB taxonomy): Bacteria > Actinomycetota > Acidimicrobiia > Acidimicrobiales > VFJN01 > ZC4RG19. Next base: position 6,997 of record DASSGC010000190.1, on the reverse strand, counting down.
CCACAACTACCAGTTCGTCCTGCTGGCCCTGGTCGGCCCTTCCGGCCTGACCCCGGACCAACCGGGCGAGCAGGCGGCGACTGCGATCGAGTCGGCCCCGGTCCGGATGTCGGCCGCGCTCAGCGGCAGCGCCACCGCCGCCTGACCCCTGGGCTCACCAGGCGATGCGGAACGGGCGCTCGGCCGCAGACCCGCGGCCGGCCACGGGGAGCGGTTCGACCACCAGGGTGACGACCACGGCCCGCGGCGGGCCCTCGCGGGCCCAGGCCACGAGGGCGTCGACCGCCTGCCGGGGGCCCTCCGCCTCGATCTCGACCCGACCGTCCGACCGGTTGCGCACCCAGCCGGCGAGCCCCAACCGCTCGGCCTCCTGGCGGCAGGACTCGCGATACCAGACGCCCTGGACCCGTCCCGACGCCAGCACCCTGGCCCGCACGACCGGCTCCGTCGCCGGCCCGGCCGGCGGCCGTGCGGGGTCGGGGGTCATCGGCGGCGCTTGCTCCGCCCGGTCCCGCGTCCGCCGCCCTCGGGCCCGGTGTCGGTGTCGGTGTCGGCCTCCGGTTCGCCGAGGACGTCAGCGTCGTCCGGCACGGACGCCTCGTCCTCGTCCTGGTCGTCCTCGTCCTGGTCGTCCTCGAGCAGGTCCGCGCCCGTGATCTCCTCGTCGCCGAGATCGTCACCGGCCTCGCGCGACTCGGCGTCGATGACCCCGCCCCGCGGCCGGCGGGCGGGCCCGGTGGCCTGCCCGGCCGCCTGCGCCGTGTCGGCCTTGCGGGCCTGGAAGCCGGCCACCCCCAGTGCGATGAGCGACAGCAGGAAGAACTGGCCGAAGCCGAGCAGCACGCTCGCGGCCAGGCCCAGCATCGCGAAGGTCAGCATGCGGCTGCGGTCGGGGCGCCGGTTCGCCCACACGGCGAACACCAGGACCGCCAGGGGCGCCAGCAGCACGAGGAAGATGCCCGGCCCCTGGGCCGACACGATCGACTCGGTGGCGTCGGGCAACGTCTTGCCGGTCACCACCTCGCGGGCGACCCGGTACATGCCGCCGCCCGCCTGCGGGATGGGCTCGCCGCGGTCGTCGACGGCCACCGGGAACAGGAACACCGCGATGAACGGCAGGAAGCCGAGCAGGAGGGCGATGAGCACGGCCAGGTCGCCGGGCCGGCGGTCGGTGAGGCCGAGGAACCCCGTCCCCGGCGGGCCCGCTACCGGCCGGGGTGCCGGCTGCCGGCCACGGGCACCGGCCCTCGCGCCGGCCCTCGTCCCGGCGCCCGACCGCGCCCGGTCGGACGCCCCGGACGATGCCGACCGCGACCCCGACGCCGACGCGGCGGGCGCGGCCGCGACGTTCTCGCGGCGAGCCGCGAGCGTCTCACGGGTGGCGCGGTTGCGGGCCTGCCTACGCTGCTTCGAGTCTTGGCGCTTGTCCGGCACGGTCACCCACGGTATTCCCGTGGGACCACCCGCGGCGACCCGGCGCCATCGGACCACCGAGGACGGGACAGTGAGCGCACGCTGGGACATCGATGCCGACAGCCCGCTGCTGCCCCTGGCGGAGGGCGGGCGGCGCCGCGCCCGCTTCACGCTGCCGCTCACCGTCGCCGGAGGGCCGCCGGCCGCGGTCGGCACCGGGCTGCTCGCCGGGGCGACCGAGGTCGACATCACCCCGCCACCGGGGCTCCCCAAGGCCGGCTACTCCCGCAACGCGCACGCCGGGGCCGGCTTCCGCACCCGCCTGCGCGCCCGCATCCTCCACCTCCGCTCGGGCACCGGCTCGGTGGCCCTGGTGCAGTGCGACCTGCTGGGCGGCTCGGCGGTCGTCCACCGGCTCGTCGCCCGGGCCGTGGCCGAGGAGACCGACGTGCCCGCCGCCGGGCTCTACCTGGGCGCCACCCACACCCACGGCGGGCCCGGGCAGTTCCTCGGCACCGACTTCTACAACCGCTTCGCCTCCAACCGCCCCGGCTTCGACGCCGCCTGGACCCAGTTCCTCGCCACCCGCATCGCCGCCGGGGTCCGCGCGGCCGTCGCCGCCCGGCGGCCCGCACGCTGCGCCGGCGGCACCACCGAGGTGTGGGGCCTGACCCGCAACCGCTCGCTCGCGTCGTACGTCCGCAACGACGGGCTCGCCGACCGGCGGGCCGCACCCCAGCGGGCCTACGTGACCGTCGACGGCCGCCTCCACGTGCTGCGGGTCGACGCGCTGGCCCCCGACGGCGGCACCACCCCGCTCGCCGCGCTGCTGACCTTCCCGGTGCACGGCACGGGGGTGCCCATGCGGTCCGACCTCTACAACGCCGACGTGTGGGCCTACGTGACCGGGGAGATGGCGGCCCGGGTGGAGCGCAGCCACGGGACCCGGCCGGTGGTCGGCGCGGTGGAGGGACCCCACGCGGACGTGGCGCCGGCGCTCCGTCCCGGCCGGGCGGGCGATCTGGAGGCCGAGCGGATCGGGCGTGGCATCGGCGCCGCGGCCGCCGACCTGTACGGCACGCTCGACGGGCGGCTGACCGACAGGGTGCCGCTGGCCTGCGGCTGGCGGGACCTCGATCTCGACCGGGTGCGGTCGGCGGGCGGGGTCACGCTCCCCCGCCGCCCCGCGGTGGGCGCCGCGCTGGTGGCCGGCGCCTTCGAGAACGAGACGCCGGTCATCCATCGCCTCCCGCCGTTCCGCCCCGGCCGGCCGCGCCGCCGGCCCCGTGGCCCCCACGGCGTCAAGCACGTGCTCGGCGGGCCGCTCCAGCGGCTGGTGCTGCCGCTGCGGTCGTTCCCCCGGGTGGTGCCCGTGCAGGTCGTCCGGGTCGGACCGGTGGCGCTGGTGGGGCTGCCGTTCGAGCTGACCACCGAGACCGGGCGGCGCATCGAGGCCGCGGTCGGCGCCGCCACCCGCGGCCACGGTGTCGACCGGGTGGTGGTGACCTCGGTGGCCAACGAGTACGCGGGCTACTGCACCACCGCGGAGGAGTACGGCGAGCAGCGCTACGAGGGCGGCCACACCCTGTACGGGCCGACGAGCCAGGCCTTCTTCACCGCCGCGGCCGCCCGGCTCGCCGGCGAGACCGTGCGGGACGGGTTGGTCGACGACCTCGTCCCCGACCGGGCGTTCGACCTGGCCCAGCGCCGCTACCTGGCCCGGGCCGAAGGCTCCGACGTCGACCGCGCCCTCGCCGGGCCGGCCACCTTCACCGACGCCACGGCCGCCACCGACCCCGCGTGGCGGCTCGACTGGTGGGACGTGTCCCCGGGGCGCCTCGCCTGGCACGAGCCGCTCGTGCGGGTCGAGATGCAGGACGGCCCCGGCGCCCCGTGGGTGCCGGCCGTCGCCCACGGGCGCCCGGTCGACGACGGCGGGTGCGACGTCGAGGTGCGCCACGCGGGCACCGGCGGCGACCGGGGACATGCCTACACCGCCCGGTGGTGGAGCCCCGGCTTCCGCGCCGGGCGCCGGCACCGGTTCGTGCTGGTGGCCAACACCGGCCGGCCCGAGGTGGCGTCCGACCCGTTCGACTGATCGTCCCCGGAAGGGGTGCGACCGCTCACCGGAAGTCGCGGCTGCGGACCGCCGCCCGGATGGGCAGTGCCTGGATGCGCTCGGCGATCACGTTGGTCACCCCGTCGACCCGCTCCAGCCGGCCCCGCACCAGCAGGGCCGGCGCCGTGCGCACCACCCGCCGGTGGTGCGCCCAGCAGCCCTTGGACACCACGATGTTGAGCAGGCCGGCCTCGTCCTCGAGGTTGACGAAGGTGGTGCCGCCCGCCGTCGCCGGCCGCTGGCGGTGGGTCACCACCCCGGCCACAGTGACCCGCGACCCATGGGGCCGCTCGACCAGCCGGTCGGACCGCACCACCCCCATGCCGTCGAGCAGGTCGCGCACGAACCGGGTCGGGTGGCCGTCGGGGCTCACGCCGGTGGCCCACAGGTCGGCCCGGGCCACCTCCAGCGGGTCGAGGCCGGGCAGGGTCGGCGCGTCGGCCCCGGTGACGATGCCGTCGAGCCGGTCGGGTCCCGTGGCCGCCACCGCCCCCGCCACCCACAGGGCACGGCGCCGGTCGAGCCCGAAGCTGCCCAGCGCCCCGGCGGTCGCCAGCGCCTCGAGCTGGGGGGTGGTGAGACCGGGCACCCGGCGGACCAGGTCCTCGGGCCGGGTGTAGGGGCCGCGCGCGGTGCGCTCGTCGACGATGCGGCGGGCCAGGTCGTCGCCGATGCCGCGCACCGAGCCCAGCCCCAGCCGGACGGCCGGGCCGCCCGTGCCCCAGGTGCCGGGCGGCGCGCCCGCGCCCGCCACCGGTCCGGGGGCGTCGCCGTCGACCTCGAGGGTGGCGCCGGCGCCCGAGGCGGCCAGGTCGGGGGTGCGGACCTCGACCCCGTGGCGGCGGGCGTCCTGGGTCAGCGAGTGAGGCGAGTAGAACCCCATGGGCTGGGCGTCGAGCAGGGCGGCGCAGAAGGCCGCCGGGTAGTAGCGCTTGAGCCACGACGAGGCGTACACCAGGTAGGCGAAGCTCACTGAATGGCTCTCGGGGAAGCCGTAGCTGGCGAAGGCGGCCAGCTTCTCCCAGATGCGGTCGGCCACCTCGCCCACCACCCCGTTTGCCGCCATGCCGTCGTAGAGCCGCTGGCGTAGCGCCTCCATCCGCTCGTGGCTGCGCTTCGCCGCCATCGCCTGGCGGAGCTGGTCGGCCTCGGCCGGGGTGAAGCCGGCCACGTCGATGGCCATCTGCATGAGCTGCTCCTGGAACAGGGGCACGCCGAGCGTCTTGCGCAGCGCCGGCTCCAGCAGCGGGTGCAGGTAGGTGGGCTCCTCCAGTCCCTTGCGCCGGCGGATGTAGGGGTGGACCGACCCGCCCTGGATCGGCCCGGGGCGGATGAGCGCCACCTCCACCACCAGGTCGTAGAAGGTCTCGGGCCGCAGCCGGGGCAGCGTGGCCATCTGGGCCCGGGACTCCACCTGGAACACGCCGACCGAGTCGGCCCGGCACAGCATGGCGTAGACCTCGGGGTCCTGGGGCAGGGTGGCGAGGTCGATCTCGGCGCCGTGGGCCGCGCCCACCAGGTCGACGGCGCCGTGCAACGCCTCCAGCATCCCCAGGCCCAGCAGGTCGAACTTCACCAGCCCCACGGCCGCGCAGTCGTCCTTGTCCCACTGCAGGACCGTGCGCAGCGGCACGACCGGATCGTCGCCGCCGGCCCGGACGCCGTCGCGCAGCGACGCCCTACCCCGGAGCCGGGCCCACTCGACCGGGCACACCTCCACGATGGGCCGGTCGCAGATGACCATGCCGCCGGAGTGGATGCCCAGGTGGCGGGGGGCGCGCTCGACCTCGCGGGCCAGGTCGAGCACCGCGTCCGGGATGTCGTGCGCCCCTGCCTCGGCCGAGGTCGAGGCCACGGTCGACCACATGTCCATCTGCTTGGACCAGGCGTCCTGCTGGCCGGGCGAGTAGCCGAGGGCCTTGGCCATGTCGCGCACGGCCGACCGGGCCCGGTAGCTGACGACGTTGGCCACCTGGGCGGCGTGGCGCCGGCCGTGGCGCCGGTAGACGTACTGGATGACCTCCTCCCGGCGACCACTCTCGATGTCGATGTCGATGTCCGGCGGGCCGTCGCGCTCGGACGACAGGAACCGTTCGAACAGCAGGCCGAGCGACACGGCGTCCGCGTTGGTGATGCCGAGCGCGTAGCAGACCGCCGAGTTGGCGGCGCTGCCCCGCCCCTGGCAGTAGATGTCGGCCCGCCGGCAGAACGCGACGATGTCCCACACCACCAGGAAGTAGCCGGGGAAGCCCAGCGCCTCGACGACCGCCAGCTCGTGGTCGACCTGGGGCCACGCCCGCCGGTTGACGTCACGGTCGCCTGCCGGCGTGGCCCCGCCCCGGGGGCCGTAGCGGGCGACGGCACCCTCCTCGGTGAGCCGCCGCAGGTACGCCATCTCGTCCAGCCCGTCGGGGCAGGGGAAGGGCGGGAGCTGGGGCGCCACCAGCGACAGGTCGAAGGCGCACGCCCGGCCCAGCTCGGCCGCCCGGGCCACCGCCCCGGGCCAGCGGGCGAACCGCCGGGCCTGCTCGTCGCCCGACCGCAGGTGGGCGCTGGCCGCCGCCGGCAGCCAGCCGGCCAGGTCGTCGAGGCTACGGCGCGCCCGCACCGCGGCCAGCGCGGTGGCCAGCCGCCGGCGGTCGGGGGTGGCGTAGTGCACGTTGTTGGTGGCCACCAGCTCGACCCCGGCGCGGGCGGCCAGGGTGGCCAGGGCGTCGTTGCGGGCCGAGTCGAGCGGGTCGCCGTGGTCGCACAGCTCGACCGCCACGTTCCCGGGCCCGAACCGCTCGACCAGCGCCCCGAGCTCGCGGGCGGCCGCGGCGGGGCCCGCGTCGAGCAGGGCCCGGGGGACGGCGCCCTTGCGGCAGCCGGTGAGCACCAGCCAGTGGCCGCCGTGGGCCGCCGACCAGTCGATGCCCGAGTAGTCCGGCCGGCCCTTCTCGGTGCCGGCCAGGTGGCCGGCACTGAGCGTCGCCGCCAGCCGGGCGTAGCCCTCGGGGTCGCGGGCCAGCACCAGCAGGTGGTCGCCCGTGGGGTCGGCCTCGCCGTTCTGGGGACCGGGCAGATCGAGCGACAGCTCGGCGCCGAACACCGTGGGCACCCCGACGGCCCGGGCCGCCTCGGCGAACCGGACCACGCCGTAGAACCCGTCGTGGTCGGTGAGGGCCAGGGCCTCGAGGCCCAGCCGGGCCGCCTCCTCGACCAGTTCCTCGGGGTGGCTGGCCCCGTCGAGGAAGCTGAAGTTGGAGTGGCAGTGGAGCTCGGCATAGGGCGTGGCGGCCGGGCGACGCTCCAGCCGGGGCGGGGGCCGGTATGCGGGGCGGTGGGACGACCACGCCGGGCTGTCACCCCCGTTGGCGCCCTCGGGCACGTCGGTCGGACGATGGTCACGGCGGGTGCCGCCGGTCGACCACCAGCTGCGAGGGTCGCCGCCCGGCTTGCGGCCCGACAGCGTGCGCTCGATCT
>DASSGC010000189.1:0-2611 GCA_035693765.1 Acidimicrobiales bacterium | reverse complement strand
GGCGGGTGAGGCGGCGGCGCACGAGGCCGCCCGCGAGCACCGGAAGGAGGCCTACACCATGGCCCTCTACGTGGCGATCTGCCTGCTCGCGGCGCTCACCGCCGTCGGCGAGCACGTGGAGGACGTCGCCGTGTTCGAGATCATCTGGGGCACCACGCTCGGGCTGGCGCTGACCCACTGGTTCGCCTTCAGCGTCTCGGCCCGGCTCGTCGCCGCCGGGGCCATCCGGCGCCACGACGCCGAGGCCGCGATCGCCCAGCTCACCGGTGCCCTCGCGGTGGCCGCGCTCGCCACCGTGCCCGTGCTGCTGCTGCCGGCGTCGTCGGAGCTCGGCGTCGTCCGTCTGCTGCTGGCCGGCCTGATCGCCGCCGTGGGCTACGCCGTCGCCCGCGCCGGCGCCGCCGCCCGCGGGCGGGCGGTGGTCTACGCCCTGGGGGTGATGCTCGTCGCCATGAGCGTCGCCGTGGTCAAGAACGTGCTCGCCGGCCACTGACCCGCGTGCGCCCCGGCCGCGCCGCGCGCGCCGCGTCGTCCAGACTGGTGCCGATGCAGGAGCCGTTCAGCCAGGACGATCGAGCCGCTCTCGGGTGGGCATGGACCACGAGGTCGCCCACGGGGCGGTTGTTGCGGGCGCGTCGCGAGCGGGGCGAGACGGCGGCACCGACGGAGGACGACCTGGCCGCCGTCCGGCGGGAGTGGGAGGCGGCGGGGCGGCCCGCGCCCGAACGTCACGTCCACCGGACCGACGTCGAGCTTCCCGACGGCACCCAGGTGACCGCCGTGTCCTTCCTCGGCGACGATCCCTACGACCGCGACGCCGCGCCGGCGTTCGGGCTGTACCTGGACGAGCGGTGGGACCCGCCCTGGCCGCACGAGCACGTCGCCTGGCCGGACTTCGGGGTGCCCGGCGGTGACGACGTCGGGCCGGCGCTGCAACGGCTGCTGGACCGCGCCCGGGCCGGCGACCGTGTCGAGATCGGGTGCCTCGGCGGCCACGGGCGCACGGGCACCGCGCTGGCGTGCCTGGCCGTGCTGGCGGGGACGCCCGGCGACGCCGCCGTGGACTGGGTGCGCGCCCACTACTGCCCCGACGCCGTCGAGACCGACGGGCAGCGCGCCTTCGTCGAGGGCTACGGCGGCTCGCCGTAGGTCGCGCGCTGTCCCCCGGCGGCCCCCACGTGCCCGCGCGGGCTCGACTCAGAACTCGAGCGGACAGGTCACGCTGGCGCGTGTCACCGTGCTGCCTTGCCGGTCGGCCGAGCTGTGGAGCTGGTGCTCCCGCACCAAATCGCCACGCGTAGGCCGTGGTGAGCGCCCTGTCCGCTCGGCCTCTCAACGCTTGGTCGAGAACCCGCTGCGGTGCTCGTGGCGCTCGACGGCCAGGCGCACCAGCTCGTCGATGAGGTCGGGGTAGGCGAGCCCGGTCGCCTCCCACAGCTTGGGGAACATCGACACCGGCGTGAACCCGGGCATCGTGTTCACCTCGTTGACGAGGAACCCCCGGATGCCCTCCTCGTAGAAGAAGTCGACCCGGGCCAGCCCGTCGCACCGCAGCGCCCGGTAGGCGTCGAGCGCCACGGCCCGCACCTGCTCGGCGGCGTCGTCCGCGAGCGGCGCCGGTACCAGCAGGTCGCAGGTGCCGTCGACGTACTTGTCGTCGTAGTCGTAGAACTCGTGGCTCGACACGATCTCGCCGGGCACCGAGGCCCGGGGCGTGGCGTTGCCGATCACCGCCACCTCGATCTCGCGGCCGGCGACACCCTCCTCGATCACGACCCACTCGTCGTACTCCGCGGCCGTGGCCACGGCGGCGTCGAGGTCGCCATCGGCCGCGACCTTGGTGACGCCCACCGACGAACCCATGTTGGCGGGCTTCACGAACAGCGGGTAGGCGAGTCCCGCGTCGGCGATCGCCGCCCGGGCGCGGTCGAGGTCGGTGTCGCGCAGCCCGATGTGGGGCACCTGGGGCAGGTGGTGGGCGGCGAGGATCTCCTTGGCCTTCAGCTTGTCCATGCACAGCGCCGAGGCCAGGACGCCGGACCCCACGTAGGGCACGCCCGCCAGCTCGAGCATGCCCTGGACGGTGCCGTCCTCCCCGTGGGGACCGTGGAGCAGCGGCAGCACCACGACGGGCGGCCCGCCCGACTCCGGCGTGACCGTCGGCAGCGGCTCGACCGCCGCCCCGGTGGCCCGGAGGTGGTCCGGCGGCGCCGCGCCGAGGGCATCCCGGCCGCGGGCGAGGGCGGCCAGGGCGTCCTCCGATCGCACCCAGGCGCCGTCGCGGGTGATGCCGATCGGTTCGACCTCGTAGCGGTCGGGGTCGGCGGCCCGCAGCACGTGGGCGGCCGACGTGCACGACACCTCGTGCTCGGCCGACTGCCCGCCGAACAGCACGACGAGACGGACGCGTTCAGGGTTGGCCATGGCGGGCGAGCGTACCGGTCGCCCCGGGCCGGCTGCACCGAGCCTCCGGGTCGGTGCGTGTGGGTGCGTGTGGGGTGTGTGGTGTTCGGGCGCTGCGTGTGGGGTGTGTGGTGTTCGGGGCGGTGCGTGTGGGGTGTGTGGTGTTCGGGGCGGTGCGTGTGGGGTGTGTGGTGTTCGGGGCGGTCCG
>DASSGC010000188.1:0-5641 GCA_035693765.1 Acidimicrobiales bacterium | reverse complement strand
GCCGTGGTGGTCCCTATTGCCTCGGATTCGTGGTCGGGTATGAGGCCGGTTGGACGGTGCTCGAGCATGACCGTCCGCCACTCGAGCGGTGCCGCGCGCGGGCCCGTGTCTGACTCCGGCCCTGGTCGCGTCATTGGGCTGATCGACGTTCGCGAGCCGAGTGTCACGAACCCCGCGTGAGCGCGCGCTAGGGTGCGCGCCATGCCGCAGCCACCGCAATTGACTCCTGAGCAGCGCGAAGCAGCACTGGCCAAGGCCGCCGAGGCACGCCGCGCCCGGGCGGAGTTGAAGGAGAAGCTCAAGATGGGGTCGCTGACCCTGAGCGATCTCCTCGACCAGTCCGGGACGAGTGACACGGTCGGCAAGATGAAGGTGCTGGCGGTCCTCGAATCGCTCCCGGGTGTGGGCAAGGTCCGCGCCCGGCGGGCGATGGAAGAGATCGGCATCGCCGACAGCCGCCGTGTCCGGGGCTTGGGCGACCAGCAACGCAAGTCGCTACTCGACGCCTTCTCGGGCTGACGCGGGCCTCCGGTCCGCGTTGCTCATCACGGTCTCCGGTCCTCCGGGGTCGGGAACCACCACAACCGCAGAGCACGTCGCCGTCCGGCTCGAGGTCGACCTCGTCCCGGGCGGCGAGGTGTTCCGGGCGATGGCCGTCGAGCGGGCCATGAGCCTGCCCGCCTTCGGCCTCTACGCCACCGACCACCCCGAGGTCGACGTCGAGCTGGACACCCGCCTCGCCGTGCGGGCGCGCGCCGGCGGCGTGGTCATCGAGTCCCGGCTCGCCGGCTGGATCGCCCACAACGAGCGGTTGGCGGCCGTGGCCGCCTGGATCGACTGCGACCCCGACGTCCGGGCCCGGCGTGTGGCCGAGCGGGAAGGTGTCTCCGTCGTCCAGGCCCGGGCCGACAACGTCGAGCGCCAGGCGGTCGAACGGGCGCGCTACCTCGCCCTGTACGGCATCGACCTGGACGACCTGTCGATCTACGACCTGGTGCTCGACTCCGGGCTGCTGCGTCCCGAGGAGATCTCCGACCGGATCGTGGCCGCCGTCGACAAGCGTTTCTCCTGATCGCGCCGCCGCACGCCGCGTAGCGGCGACCGTCCCGGGGGATGCACGAACCGGCTCGCCGGCGCGGTACCCTTGCCGGTTGATTCCGGACCCAACCCCGATCCCAGCCCGAGGTGCGCGCCTGCATGGCTTCACGCCAAGACACGATGATGAACCCGTCGATCGAGGAGCTCTTCGACCGCGCCGGGTCGAAGTTCTCGCTGGTCACGCTCAGCGCCATGCGGGCCCGCCAGATCAACGCGTACTTCAACCAGCTCGGTGAGGGCCTGGGGGCCATCGTGCCGCCGCAGGTCACCTCGGTGGCGCGCAAGCCGCTCTCCATCGCCTTCGAGGAGATCGCGAGCGACAAGATCGTCATGACGCGCCCCAGCGAGGCCGCGAGCGCCGAGGCCGCCGCCGAGGGCGCCGAGCCCGAGTAGGCCCCCACATGTTGGAGGGGCGGCGCATCGTCCTCGGAGTGTCGGGCGGCATCGCCGCCTACAAGGCGATCGAGGTGTGCCGCCGGCTCGTCGACCGGGGCGCCCACGTCGTGCCGGTGCTGACGCGCGGCGCCACCCGGTTCGTCGGCGAGACCACGTTCTCCGCGCTGGCGTCCGAGCGGGCCCACACGTCTCTGTTCGACGATCCCGATCCGATCCCGCACACCCGGCTGGGGCAGTCCGCCGACCTCGTCGTGGTGGCGCCGGCGACGGCCCGCGTGATCGGCAGCTACGCGGCCGGCATCTCCAACGACCTGCTCACCGCCACCCTCCTCGCGACGGAGGCGCCGGTGGTCGTGTGCCCGGCCATGCACACCGAGATGTGGCGGCACCCCGCCGTGCGGGAGAACCTGGCCACGCTGGCCCGCCGGGGCGTCCACGTCGTGGCGCCGGAGGAGGGCCGCCTGGCCGGCGGCGACGTCGGCGAGGGCCGCCTGGCGTCACCCGCGACGATCGTCGCGGCGTGCGACGAGGTGCTGGCCCGCACCCGCGACCTGGCCGGCCTGCACGTGCTCGTCACCGCGGGCGGCACCCGGGAGCCGATCGACCCCGTCCGCTACGTCGGCAACCGGTCGTCGGGCAAGCAGGGCCACGCGCTCGCCGCCGAGGCGGCCGAGCGGGGCGCCAAGGTCACGCTCGTGACCACCGTCGGGCTGCCGACCCCGCCGGGGGCGGATGTGGTCCGCGTCGAGACCGCGGCCGAGATGGCCGAGGCCGTCGGGCGGGTGTCCTCGGGCGCCGACGTCGTGGTCATGGCCGCGGCGGTGGCGGACTTCCGGCCCGCGACGGTCGCCGACCGCAAGATCAAGAAAGGCGCGGGGATCCCCGAGATCACCCTCGAACCGACGGTCGACATCCTCGCCGGCCTGGGGGCGCGCAAGCCGCCGGCGCAGACGTTGGTGGGATTTGCTGCAGAGACCGATCGCATGCGACAGAATGCATCCTCCAAACTCGTGAAAAAGGGTGCGGACATCATCGTCGCCAACGATGTGACGGCCCCGGGAGCTGGGTTCGAGCACGACACCAACCATGTCGTGATCCTGAATGCCGACGGCACTGAGCGCGAGGTGCCATTGGCCGACAAGCGGGCCGTCGCCCGCGCCGTGTTCAATGCCGTCCTAGACAGGAGACATCAATCGTGAGCCGTTGGACCTTCACGTCCGAGTCCGTCACCGAGGGCCATCCCGACAAGATGGCCGACCAGATCAGCGACTCGATCCTGGATGCGATCCTCGCCCAGGACCCGATGGCCCGTGTCGCCTGCGAGACCATGGTCACCACCGGCCTGGCCATCGTCGCCGGTGAGATCACCACCTCGGCCTACGTCGAGATCCCGATCATCGTCCGCGACACCATCAAGGGCATCGGCTACGACCGCGAGTCGGTCGGCTTCGACGGCAACACCTGCGGCGTCATGACCTCGATCGACCCGCAGTCGCCCGACATCGCCCAGGGTGTCGACACCGCGTACGAGAAGCGGGCGGAGGCCACCGACGAAGACCTCGACAGCCAGGGCGCAGGCGACCAGGGCATGATGTTCGGCTACGCGGTCGACGAGACCGAGGACCTCATGCCACTGCCGATCTGGCTGGCCCACCGGCTGGCCCACCGGCTGTCCGAGGTCCGCAAGGCCGGCATCCTGCCGTACCTGCGCCCCGACGGGAAGACCCAGGTCACCTTCGAGTACGTCGACGGTGTGCCGGTCGAGCTCAAGACCGTCCTCATCTCGACGCAGCACCAGCCGGGCCTCGACCCCGAGACGCTCATCAAGCCCGACCTCATCGAGCACGTCATCCGGCCGCTCGTGCCCGCCCAGTACCAGGGCGACGACTTCCGGGTGCTGGTCAACCCGACCGGCACGTTCGAGCTGGGCGGCCCCCACGCCGACTGCGGGCTGACCGGGCGCAAGATCATCGTCGACACCTACGGCGGCGCCGCCCGCCACGGCGGCGGTGCGTTCTCGGGCAAGGACCCGTCCAAGGTCGACCGCTCCGCCGCCTACGCCGCCCGCTGGGTGGCGAAGAACCTCGTGGCCGCCGGTGCGGCCAAGCGGGCCGAGGTCCAGGTGGCCTACGCCATCGGTGTGGCCCGGCCGGTGTCGACCCTGGTCGAGACCTTCGGCACCGAGACCGTCGACCCCGAGAGGATCGTCGACGCCGTGAAGGAGGTCTTCGACCTCCGCCCGGCCGCCATCGTGCGTGACCTCGACCTGCGCCGCCCGATCTACAAGAAGACGGCGGCCTACGGTCACTTCGGCCGCAACGACAAGGAACTCACCTGGGAGCAGACCACCCGGGTCGACGACCTCAAGTCCGCGCTGGGGCTCTGACCCTCCCCGCCACCGGCGACCGGCGGGTCGGGCAGGTCGTCCGCGTCCTGCCCGACGAGCCCGCCATCAACAAGACCTTCGACTACCTGGTCCCCGAGTCGCTCGGGGACCAGGTGCGCGTCGGCGACCGGGTGCGGGTGGCGCTCGCCGGCCGCCGCGTGGGCGGGTGGGTCACCGCCGTCGATGTCGACCCGCCGCCCGGCGTGGCGCTGCGTCCCCTCGCCCGCTGGTCGGGGCGGGGCCCGACGCCCGACCTGCTCGACCTGGCGGGTTGGGCCGCCTGGCGCTGGGCCGGGCGCCCGGCGTCGTTCCTGCGCACGGCGTCCCCGGAGCGGGTGGTGACCGGCCTGCCGGCCGTGCGGCGCCGCCCATCCGGCCGATCGTCGCCGCCGCCGGGACGGCTCGCCGCGGACGCGCTGGGTCACGACCGGTCGGTGCTGCGGCTGCCGCCCGCCGCCGACCCGGCCGGTCCGGCGCTCGTCGCCGCCGCCCGGGGGAACGCGCTGGTGCTGTGCCCCACCGCCGCCCTGGCCCGGCACGTCGCCGCCCGACTCCGGGCGGCGGGGGTGACGGTGGCGTCCCACCCGCGCGACTGGGCGCTGGGCGCGGCGGGGGCGACGGTCGTCGGGACCCGGGCGGCGGCCTGGGCGCCGGTGGGCGACCTCGCGGCGGTGGTGGTGGTCGACGAGCACGACGAGGCCCACCAGCAGGAGCAGGCCCCGACCTGGCATGCCCGCGACGTGGTCGCCGAGCGGGCCCGGCGGGCCGGGGTGCCCTGCCTGCTGGTGTCGCCGTGCCCGACGCTGGAGGCACTGGACTGGGGGCGGCCGATCGCGCCGGGGCGGATCGACGAGCGCGGCGGCTGGCCGATCGTCGACGTCGTCGACATGCGCCGCGAGGATCCCCGCACGGGGCTGCTGCCGCCCGCGCTGGTCCGCTGGCTGCGCAGTGACCGGCGCGTGCTGTGCGTCCTCAACCGCACCGGCCGGGCGCGGTTGCTGGCCTGCGGGGCGTGCCGGGAACTGGCCCGCTGCGAGCGCTGCGACGCCAACGTGGGCCAGCCGGGCGACGACGCCCTCGTGTGCCTGCGGTGCGGCACGTCGCGGCCGATCGTGTGCGCGGCCTGCGGCTCGGGCCGGCTCAGGTCGTTGCGCCAGGGCGTGAGCCGGGTGCGCGACGCCATCGAGGCGCTGGTCGGCGAGCCGGTCGACGAGCTGACCGCGGCCCGGCCCGCCGGGGACCGGCCGGAGGCGCGCGTCGTGGTCGGGACCGAGGCTGCGCTGCACCAGAGCACGGGGGCGGACGTGGTGGCGTTCCTCGACCTCGACCAGGAGCTGCTGGCGCCGCGCTACCGGGCGGCCGAGCAGGCCCTGGCGCTGGTGGCGCGGGCGGCGCGGCTGGTGGGGGGCAAGTCCGGCGGCGGGCGGCTGCTGCTGCAGACCCACCTGCCCCGGCACGAGGTGGTGCAGGCCGCGCTGCACGGCGACCCGGAGCGGGTGGCGGAGGTCGAGCGGGCGCGCCGCATCCTGCTCGGCTACCCGCCGGTGACCGCCCTGGCCGAGATCTCCGGCCCCGCCGCGCCGGCCTTCGTCGAGGCGCTGACGAGCGGCGCACCGGGAACGCCGGGTGCGCCGGGAGCGCCGGGTGCGCCGGGTGCGCCGGGAAGGCGGGCGGCCCTGCCGCCGGGTCCGTTGGACTCGCCGGGTGTGTCGCCGGGTGCGTCGGGCGCGCCGGGTGTGTCGCCGGGTGCGTCGGACTCGC
>DASSGC010000187.1:0-8502 GCA_035693765.1 Acidimicrobiales bacterium | reverse complement strand
GCCCGTCCTCGTGGCCTTGCTCATCGTTTCTCCATCGTCAGCTCCGGGTGCACACTCTGCCCAGTCCAGAGCATCCGAGACGGTCAGGCTTGCGCGATGCGGACGAGGTTGCCCGAGGGGTCGCGGAACGCGCAGTCGCGCGCGCCCCAGGGCTGGGACACCGGCTCCTGGAGCACCTCGGCGCCCGACGCCCGGACCCTCTCGAACGTGGTGTCGAGGTCGTCGGAGCGGAAGATCGCGGCCTGCATCGAGCCCTGGGTGACGAGCGTCAGGAGCGCATCGCCCTCGGCCTGGGAACGGCCGCCGTGGGGCTGGGACAGGACGATGTCGAGGTCCTGGCCCGGCGCGCCGACGGTGACCCAGCGGAAGCCGTCGGAGGCGACGTCCATGCGGATCTCGAGGCCGAGCGCGTCGCGGTAGAAGCCGAGCGCGGCGTCAGGGTCGTGGACGGGGATGAACATCGCGGAGACGGTGACTGTCATGCCATGACCGTAGGAGCACCTGCCCCGTGCGCGCTTCTCCGATCCTGCTCGATGCGGTCAGGCGCCGATCCTGGTCCGCCGCGGTCGGGTCGCGACCATGACCACGCAGGATGGAACGACCTCGAGGTGGCGGTGGTCCCGCGCACGGTACTGCGACGGTGTCTCGCCGACGATCTCGGTGAAGCGCGAGCTGAACGAGCCGAGCGACGTGCAACCGACGGCGACGCAGGTGTCGGTGACCGACATCCCCTGACGCAGAAGGGCCTTCGCGCGCTCGATGCGTCGCGTCATGAGATAGGAGTAGGGCGTCTCGCCGTACGCCGCACGGAACTTGCGTGAGAAGTGCGCAGGCGACATGAGCGCGGCTCGCGCCATGGCCGGGACGCCGAGGGGCTGCGCGTAGTCGCGGTCCATGAGGTCGCGCGCCCGGCGCAGGTGCGCGAGCTCGGCGATCTCCTCCGGCGTCATCCGACGACGGTACGCCGCCGGCTCGCGCCTGCACACATCATCACGGTCAGCCGCCCACGCCCCGCATGCGGCCGATCACGTGGCGTCGCCGCCCTGTGCACCGGCGATGCGACGGAGCCATTCCTCGTCGGTCCCCTGGGCGGCGCCGTACTCGTCGTGCCAGTCCCACCACTCGTACGGCGGCGTCTGGGGGTAGCCCTCCGGCGAGTCCTCCCACTCCTCCTGGCGCCCGAGCGCCGTCATGTCGAGGTAGCTCCAGGTGCCCCCCAGCGCCTCGTCGCCGCGGCTGTTGATGAAGTAGGTACGGAACACGCGGTCACCGTCGCGGATGAACGCGTTCGTGCCGTGCCACTCGTCCACGCCGAAGTCGGCGTCGAAGCCGTCCGTCACGGTGTACCAGGGCATCTCCCAGCCCATCCGCGCCTTCAGGCGCGCGATGTCCGGCTGCGGGGCCCGCGAGGCGAACACGAGCGTGGTGTCGCGGGCGTTCAGGTGGGCGACGTGGGCGACCTGGTCGGCCATCAGGGAGCAGCCTTTGCAGGCATGCTCGGGCCAGCCGTGGACGCCGGGCTCGAAGAAGGCGCGGTAGACGATCAGCTGACGGCGACCGTCGAACAGGTCGAGCAGGCTCGACCTGCCCGCGGGCCCGTCGAACTCGTACGCCTTCTCCACGGCCAGCCACGGCATCCGCCGACGCTGGGCGGCCAGCGCGTCACGAGCGCGGGTCAACTCCTTCTCCTTGACGAGCAGTTGCAGGCGCGCGGCCTCCCACTCCTCCTGGCTTGCAGTGGCATGTGTGGTGGTCATGCCTAGTAAGAGACGCGGCGGCCGCCGAACTCATCGCTCCCTCGCGGAATTCCTCGATCCGGGGGCCCCGTGGCACCGGGTTGTCGTCAACTTCGACAACATCCACACGCGGCGGCGCGACGCTTCCGCCGTCGCGTCACCACCCTCTCCCCGCCTCGCCTGGCCGAGGCATGCCGAGTCCTGGCAACAGCGGCCGGTTGCTGACCGGCAGTAGCCTGGCCGGCCGACCGGAGCACCCACCCCTGCCGACCGAGGGAGCCCATGCAGCGGATGCGGTTGAGCTCGGCGCTGGCCCGGATGCATCCCCCCATCGACGATCCCCAGGCCGCCCTGGAGGAGCTGCGGGTCACGGTCGACGGTGCCATCGCCACCAACCCGAACTCGATGGTGCGGCGCGACGCCTGCATCGTGGTCCGGCCCCGCAGGGAGCCGAAGGGGGTGCAGAAGCTGGGCCACGCGCTCGACGCTCTCGGCCTGGACGTCGAGGGCAGCGTGGCGGTGGACCTCGGTGCCTGCACGGGCGGGTTCACCGTGGCGCTGCTGGACCGAAGGGCGACGCAGGTGTTCGCCGTCGACATCGGCTTCGGCCAGCTCCTCGGCTCGCTCCAGCAGGACCCCCGGGTCGTCAACCTGGAGCGGACGAACGTTGCCCAGGTGACACCCGAGCTGCTCGGGGGCACCCGGCCCGACCTCATCGTGGCCGACGTGACGAGGCTGTCGCTGCGCGACCTCGGGGCCCAGGTCGTCGCCAACGGGCTCCCGAAGCCGGGCACCTCCCTCGTCGGGCTGGTCAAGCCCATGTTCGAGCTGGGCGTCGGGGAGCTGCCGGAAGGCGAGCAGCTCGACGAGGCGCTGGCGCTGGCCGTCGCCGGCCTGGCCGCGAGCGGATGGAAGATCCTCGGCACCATGCGGTCCGAGGTCGTCGGCGGCCGGGGGGCCATCGAGTTCTTCGTCCATGCCCGCTGGCCGGAGACCACCTGAGGACCCGAGCGCACAGGTCACGCTCGGGGGTTGCTCCATGGCGTGTATGAAACCGGGGGGCCGGGGCGTCGGTAGGGGTGATGGGACGGGGATTGCGCCGACCTCACCCCCGTCGACATCGACGGGGGCACCGGCTGGATCGGCCGCACCACGGGGAACGCCGCCGGGCCGCTCCGGTTCCTCGTGTGGTCGCCCCGGCCCGGCGTCGTCTTCGAGATCTCCTCCCGGGACCCGCAACGCAGCGACGACGACCTCGTCGACCTCGCCCGGGCGACATCGGCCCTCGACCCCGACGAATGGGACGCCCTGTACAGCGGCAACGGTTGACCCACACCCGAGCCAGCAGGGGCGGCCCGACCTCGCTTCGTTCGGTAGCTCCGCGCACTCTCTCAGCCGCGGCCCCGGCCGCAGCCGATCCGCACCTCGCCGGTGCAGGTGTCGGACCCGGGCCCACCGAGCAGGAGATCCGCACCGCCCTGGCCGTCGAGGATGTCGTCGCCGGGTCCGCCGACGAGGATGTCGTGCCCGTCACCGCCCAGGACGATGTCGTTCCCGTCGAGGCCCAGGATGACGTCGTTGCCACCCAGCCCGCACAGGACGTCATCTCCCCGCGTGCCGTGCAGGACGTCCCTCCCGTCGGTCCCGATGACCGTGCAGCCGACCACCACGTCGCCCGTCCAGCTGTCGCTGCCCCCGTCGTCGTCGCGCATCGTGAGGTCCACCTGGTGGTGCCCCCCGACCGCGTACGTGTGGTCGGCGCCGAGGGTCGCTGTGCCGGCGCCCTGGGTGACGACGACATCCTCGATGGTGCCGTCGCCCCAGTCGACGGTGGCGGTGTGCGTGTCGGCCAGCCCGGGGTCGGTGAGCGCGGCCGTGACCGACACGGTGTGGCCGGTGGGCTCGCCCGCCACGCCGGCATCGGTGATCGTCGGTGCGACGTTGCGCGTCGTGACCTCGGCCGTGGCGGTCGCGGCGATGCCGTGGGCGTTCGTCACCGTGAGGGTCAGGTGCTCGGTTCCGTCGTCCGCACCGGTCAACGTCGGCCGGTCCGATCCGGCCGGGTCCACCCGATCGGCCGGCGCCCAGGAGTAGGTCAACGCCTCACCCGACGAGGCCGACGCATCCAGCGCGACGGTCGAACCCTCGTCGACCTCGTAGGGGCCGCCCGCATCCGCCGCGACCTCGAAGTACCCGAGAGGGTCGAGCACGTTGGCGGCCAGGAAGTCGGTGCCACGCCGCAGGATGTCCGACGACCGGGAGATGATGCCGTGGCCGGCGCCGTCGTACGTGACGAGCTCGCAGGCGACACCGACCTCGCGGGCGGCCGGGCACACGCCGTCGGTGTTGTTCGTGCCGGCCGGCAGCGTCCTGTCGTGGGTGGCGAAGAACACGAGGCTGGGCGGCTCGCCGGCGTCGACGGTGGGAACCAGGACCCCGGCGACGGGCAGGGCGGCGGCGATCGGCGAGGTGTCGGGACCCAGGGTTCCCGGCATGTAGGCCAGGTTGAGGCTCGTCACGGCACCGGCCGACCAGCCGGACGCCGCGATCGCGTCGGGATCGATGCCGTACTCGCTCGCATGGGCCTGCAGCCACTGCACGGCGGCGACCGCGTCGGCGTGCGCGTCCACCATGGCGAGGTAGAGCTCGCCGAGGTCGGTCGTGTCCAGGTCGGGCCGCACCCGGTAGTTGACCGCGACGCCGACGTAGCCCCGCCGGGCCGACTCGGTCGCGAACCGCACGATGTAGTCGTCCCGCTTGTCGCCGAAGGCGAACCAGCCGCCGTACAGCCACACGATCGCGGGGCGCTCGGCGGCCGTGTCACCCGCCGGGCGGTAGATGTCCAGCGCCAGGTCGACCGTGTTCCCGCGGTAGTCGACGGTCTCGCGGTAGACCACGTCGCGGGTCACCTCGACGTCGTCGAACACCGGGTCGAGGTAGCGACCGCGCGGGTCGTCGGGTGGCCCGAACGCGAGCGGAACGCGCGCGGCGATGCCCCGCACGCGATCGGTCGCCACGACCTCACACCCGGGGGGCTGGCGGCAGTCGAGAGGTTCCGAGCCCGGCCATTCGCCGCCGCTCACGGCGAAGACACCGATCGCGGCCTCGATGGCCCCGGTGGCGTCGGCTGTCGGCGACTCGCCGTTCTGGACGTCGCACGGCCCTCCCGTGGCCCCCGCCCGGCAGACGGCCACGGTCGCCTGGCTGCCCGGGGTGAAGCCCGTGCCGGTCACGGCGGTGTCGGTGAAGTCGCCCAGGCCGCCGGCAGGATCCACCTCGATGACGGGGTCGGGAAGGAGTGCCCCGTCGGGATCGAAGCTCAGCGCCGCGACGCCGGCGCCCGGCGAGTCCGGCGACGACGGGCTCGCCACGAGGACGCACGGGTCGGTGCTCGTCCGGCAGTCGTACTGGCCGTCGGGCACCGGCACGCGGGCCGTGACCGCCACGTCGAGCGCGAAGCCCGCGTTGCCGTCGACGGGGAGGTAGTCGTCGCCCACCTGGCGGCAGCGGTCCGAGGCCGGGCCAGGTGCGCACTGGTAGAGCTGCACGGGCCAGCCCTCGGGCACGCGCACGAAGCCCGAGCCCGCGACCCGCACGACCTGGCCGTCGACGAGATCGGTCGATGGCGTGACGGTGAGCGTCGGCGCGGGAAGGAGGGGCGCGTCAGGGTCGAACGCCAGCGGGACCGTCGCGGTCTCGCCGGGCGCGAACGAGCCACTGGTCGCGATCAGCACACAGCTTCCGGCCGCCCGGCAGTCCACGGGGCCGGCCCCGGTGCTGATGACGGCGAACACCCGCTGGGAGGTCTCGAACGTGCCGCCGGGGGCGTCCGCGAAGCCGAACGTGAACTGGTCGCAGTCCTCCCATCCGCTCGGCGCCGGCGAGCACTGCAGGATCTCGACGTTGTCCCCGAGCACGCCTGCACCCGACAGCGTCACCGTCTGGCCGTCGACGAGACCATCGCTCGGGGAGACCGTCAGGGTCGGCGGCGGCGCGAGCGGACCGTCGGGGTCGAAGCCCAGAGGCGCCCGTGCGGCCTCGACGTAGTCGTTGGTGGTGTCGTCGTACGCCGCCGCGATCAGCACGCAGGCGCCCGGAGCCCGGCAGTCGATCTCGCCCCCGCGGAGCAAGGCCCGCACCAGCACCTCGGTCTCGAACGACCCGGACTCGTCGGTGTCGGCGGTGCTGTAGCGGCACGAGCCGTCGGTGATGCCCCCGGCCGACGCCGGGCACTGACCCAGCAGCATGAAGTCGCCCGTGGGCATGCCGGCGCCCAGCACGGTCACGCGCTGGCCGTCGACCAGGTCTTCCGCCGGATCGACGGTCAGTGACGGGGACGTCTGGGCAGCGGCTCCACGAGCGGCGCCTCCTGGCGGGCCTCCCGGCACGCCCACGCTGCTGATCACCAAGGCGACCAGACCGGCCCCGAGCATCCCTGCCGACCGCTTCCCTGTGCGCATCTCGGCCCCTCCCCGACCCGGCCCCCCGGCGGTCAGTCTTCCAAACCTCCGCACCCGGCTGGTCGCGGGGCCCGCTCGTCGAGGGCGTGGAGGGCTTCGGGGGAGCGGGTCGTCAGGGGGCGGGGTCCACGAGTCCCCAGCGGCGGCGGATCGTCCGGTCGAGGGAGCCGAAGAGCAGCGTGTCGACGGCGATGCCGATGACGAGGATGACGATCATCATCGCCATCAGGCCTTCGGCGTTGTTGAGGTTGCGGTAGTTCTGCAGCAGCGACCCGATCGACGGCTTCCCGGCGATGATGACGATGAGCTCGCCGGCCATGAGGCTGCGCCAGGCGAACGCCCAGCCCTGCTTCAGGCCACCGACGAAGGCCGGCAGCGAGGCGGGGAGGATGACGTGGCGGTAGGCCGCGAAGCCCCGGGCGCCGAGGACCCGGCCGGCGCGCAACAGGATCGGCGGGATGTGGTCGGCGCCGGTGATGAGGCCGTTGGCGATGGCGGGGGCGGCACCGAGGACGACGACGAAGAGGATGGCCTGCTCGGAGAGCTTGAAGATCAGGATGGCGAGGGGGAACCAGGCGATGGAGGGCATGGTCTGGACGCCGGTGATCAGCGAGCCGACCGCGGCCCGCAGCGGGCGGATCCGGGCGACGAGGCTGCCGACGGTCGTGCCGATGACGACGGCGAGGGCGAACCCGACGGCGGCGCGCCGCAGGGTGATGCCCGCGGCTTCGGCCACCGTGCCGTCCTGGACGAGGTCCCACAGGTCGGAGAACACGGCGCCGGGCCCGGGCAGCACGTACTCGGGCTTCCAGCCGGACCACACGACGAGCTGCCACAGCACCAGCCCCAGCGCGAGGGCGGCCAGCTTGGGCCAGGTCGACTGCCAGATCCGCTGGCCGAGCGGGGTGGCGCTGCGGGCGGCCGCCTCCAGGGCGTCGAGCCCGGCGAGATCGGCGTCGACCGGGCCGGGCGGCGGCACCGGTGGCCCGGTGCGGCGGTCAACGGTCGGCATGGCGGCGCACCTCTCGGCGGAGCGTTTCGGTGACGGTGGCGGCGAGCTCGCCGACGGGCGGCGACTCGATGCGGCGGGGCCGGTCCATGGCGACCTCGAACGTCGCGTCGACCCGCCCCGGCCGGCTGGAGAGCACGACGATGCGGTCGGCGAGCCGGGCGGCCTCCCGCACGTTGTGGGTGACGAAGACGATCGTGAGGCTGCGGTCGCGCCAGAGCCCTTCGAGCTCGTCGTGCAAGACGTCGCGGGTCATCGCGTCGAGCGCGCCGAAGGGCTCGTCCATGAGCAGCACGTCGGCGTCCTGGGCGAAGGCCCGGGCCAGGGCGACCCGTTGGCGCATGCCGCCGGAGAGCTCGTGGGGACGCTTGGCGGCGAAGCCCTGCAGGTGGACGGTCTGCAGCAGCGCGTCGACCCGCTCGACGCGCCGCTGCTTGGGGATGCCGCGCAGCTTGAGGGCGAGGTCGACGTTGCCGGCCACGGTCAGCCACGGGAACAGGGCGGCCTCCTGGAACATCAGGGCGGTGCGGCCCTGGACGTCGAGGCGACCGGTCGTCGGTCGGTCGAGCCCGGCCACCAGGTTGAGCAGGGTGCTCTTGCCGCAGCCCGAGGCGCCGACGACGCACACGAACTCGCCGGGCCCGACGTCGAGCGAGATGTCGTCGATGGCGGCGACGGCGCCGCTGCCGCTGCCGTAGACCTTGCTGACCCCCCGCAGCGCCACGGCAGGGAGTGGCCCCGGAGGCGCGCTGGGCACCTCCGGGACGAGGGGGACACTGCTCCGCACCGTGGAGCCGGGGAGGCCGTTCTCCACCGTGGGGCCGGGGAGGTCGTCGGTCATAGCCCGTCGACCTCCTCCGCACCGCGTTCGGCGAGCAGCTCGTTGAGGATGGTCAGGTCGTAGATCCCGGCCAGGTCCACCTCGTCCAGGAGGCCGACCTCGACGGCGTCGTCCTTCGACCCTTCGAGCGAGGCGGCGATCGGGTCGGCGGTGAAGGTGAGGTTCTCCCATGCCCCGGCGATGGTGTCGTCGGCCAGCCGGCTGGTGGTGACGTTCTCGATGCCGGTGTTGGTGATCGCCTGGGCCGCTGCGGGGTCGTCGTTGGCGGCGTCGATGGCGTCGAGCAGCCCGCCGATGAGGGCCCGGACGTTGGCCGGGTTCTCCTCGAGGTAGCCCGTGGCGACGACGAGGTGGGTGGTGACGAACTCGCCGTCGGGCCACAGGTCCGCCTCGTCGACGAGGACGTGCCCGCCGCCCTCCCTGACCAGCCGGGTGGCCCAGGGCTCGGGGACCCAG
>DASSGC010000186.1:0-4617 GCA_035693765.1 Acidimicrobiales bacterium | reverse complement strand
GTAGGGGACGAACGGCATCATGCCGGAGTTGGTGAACATGGGGGCGCTGGGGTGCGTCGGGATGAGGCTGCCCGAGGGCACGTCCGTGTGCTGCCTGGCGACGAAGAAGTCGGTCCAGGCCCGTCGCAGCTCAGCAGAGGTCCGCGGTGCCATAGGTGCCTGTCAGCCTAGTGGTGGGCGGACGGCACACCGTGCGTCGGATTTGCGTCACGCGCCGGGACCCGGTTCCGGTGACGTCGCTGGTGGGGAGCGTGCCCCGGATGCGTCTCCCGAACGGTGGCGCCGCCTACGGCGAGGTGGCGCCGGGCTGGAGCTCCGACCGCAGCTCGGCCTCGCGGTCGGCCATCGCCGTCCGGCCCTCGCTGACCGCGGCCCGCAGGTCGGTCCCCAGGCGGCGCACCGAGGTCGTCACGTCGGCCTGGACCCGCTCGGGTGTGAGGCGCCGGACCGTGCGGAGCAGCCGGCGGCGGATCCACATGGCGCCGCCGAAGCCGGCCGTCGCCCCCGTCCCGAACCAGAACACCCGCCGGACCATGCGCCGCAGCATCGTCAGCCCTCCGCCTTGCGGGCCCGGAGCCGCCGGGCCGCCTTGGCCGTGCCGCTGGCGAAGGCGACGCCCTTGATCACGGGGTTGGCCATGGCGATGTAGGCCAGCCGGGACGCCGAGTCGACCGTGCCGGTGACCGACTCGGCGGTGCTGACGAGCCCGTCGAGCCGGACGATCTCGTAGTTGGCCGCCTCGACCGTGTCGCGCAGGTCGTCGAGCACGGGGACGGCCTCGGTGCGCACCAGCGTGGCGACCTCGCGCAGGGCCCGCAGGGTGCGGACCAGCGCGCCGACGGCGACGGCGAGCAGCACCACCGCCGCCACGCTGGCGACGGCGACGATCACGGCGGCCAGGTCGGTGGCGCTCACCGGCCCGACGGTCCCCCGCCGCCAGGGCGCCCGGACGGGCCGTCGAGCCGCCCCTCGCGCCGCCCGCCCTGCCGAGCGTCGTGGCCGCCCTGCCGGTCGTCGTGCCGGTCGTCGTGGCCGCCGGCGGGTGGCGCGGCGCGCCCGTGGTCGTGTCGGTCCTCGCGCTGCCGGTCCATGCGCTCGGCGATCTCCTGCTCGTATCCGTGGTCGGAGGGCTGGTAGTACACCGCGTCCCGGGCGTCGTCCGGCAGGTACTGCTGCGCCACCCAGCCCGTCGGGTCGTCGTGAGGATAGTCGTACCCCACGCCGTGCCCGAGCGAGCCGGCCGACCGGTAGTGCGCGTCCCGCAGGTGGGCCGGGACCTCGCCGCCCACGCCCCGCGCCACGTCCTCCCGTGCCTGCCAGATGCCGAGGGCGGCGCGGTTGGACTTCGGCGCCGTGGCCAGGTGGACGACGGCCTGGGCGAGGTTGAGCTGGGCCTCGGGGAGACCGACGTACTCGACCGCGTGGGCGGCCGCGGTGGCGACCACCAGGCCCGTCGGGTCGGCCTCGCCCACGTCCTCGCTGGCCAGGATCACCAGGCGGCGGGCGATGAAGCGGGCGTCCTCGCCGGCCTCCAGCATGCGGGCGAGGTAGTGGAGCCCGGCCTGGGGGTCGGACCCCCGGATGCTCTTGATGAAGGCCGAGATGACGTCGTAGTGCTCGTCGCGGCCGTAGCGCTGGAGCTTGGTGCCGAGCGCGGCGGTGGCGTCGGCCTCGGTCACCCGGGGCGTCGCCCGGTCGGGGTCGCGGGCCCGGGCCAGCGCGACCGCCACCTCCAGGCTGGTCAGCGCGTGGCGCCCGTCGCCGCCCGCCCGCTCGACCAGGTGGGCTAGGGCGTCGTCGTCGGCCTCGGCCCCCTCGGCGTCGAGGCCCTTGTGCAGCAGGCGGGTGACCGATGCCGTGTCGAGGGGCTGGAGCCGGAACAGGGTGGAGCGCGACAGCAGGGGCGCGTTGACCTCGAAGTAGGGGTTCTCGGTGGTGGCGCCGACCAGGACGAGCAGCCCGCTCTCGACCGACGGCAGCAGCGCGTCCTGCTGGGACTTGTTGAACCGGTGGACCTCGTCGAGGAACAGGATCGTGCCCTGCCCGTGCTCCCCCAGGCGCTGACCGGCCCGGGCGACGATCTCGCGGACGTCCTTGACGCTGGCCGACACGGCGGAGAGCTGCTCGTAGGCCTTGGCCGTGTGGCGGGCGATGACCTGGGCCAGGGTGGTCTTGCCGGTGCCGGGCGGTCCCCAGAAGATGGCGGAGGACAGGCGGTCCGACTCGACCAGCACCCGCAGGGGCCGGCCCGGCCCGACCAGCTCGTCCTGGCCGACGATGTCGTCGAGCCGCAGGGGTCGGAGGCGGGCCGGGAGCGGGGCCTGCTGGGCGAGGTGGTCCTCGGCGGCGGCCGCGAACAGGTCGTCGCCGCCGGTGCCGGTTCGTCTCGCCATCGGGCCGACGCTACCGGCCGGGCCCGCACGGTTCCCGACCGATCCCGACAGCCACCCGCACGGCCGCCCGCCCGTGGTCCTCCCGACCGGCGTCGAGCCGCGCTCGTGCCGCACTCGTGCCGCGCTCGTGTCGCGCTCGTGCGGCCGCGGGAGCGGCGCCAAAACGCCCGGACCGCGCCGGCCTACACCGTGAGGACGATCTTGCCCACGGTCCGCCCGGTCTCGCCGCGACGGTGGGCCTCGGCCGCCTCGGCCAGCGGCAACGTCGCGGCCACCTCGACCGCCAGCTCGCCGTCCTCGACGAGCTGGGTGAGGGCGAACAGGCCCTCGTGGTCGGGCTCGACGAGGAACGACGAGAAGCGGGCGCCGCGCTGCTCGACCTCGGCCGCCAGGTCGACCGGGGCAGCCGACGGGACGTTGACGAACAGGCCGCCCGGCCGCAGCGCCGGGATGAGCTCGCGGCTGCCGCCGACGAGGTCGACGATCAGGTCGACCTGGCCCGCCGCCGCGGCCACGTCGGTCGTCGTGTAGTCGATCGGCTCGTCCACGCCGAACCGGCGCAGCGCCGCGTGGTTGACCGTCCGCGCCGTGCCGACCACGACCGCGCCCCGGCCCTTGGCCACCTGGGTGGCCAGGTGGCCGACCCCGCCCGCCGCGGCGGTGATGAGCACCCGCTGTCCCGGCTGCACGTTGGCCAGGTCGACCAGGATCTGCCAGGCCGTGAGCCCGGCCAGCGCCAGGCCGCCCGCCTCCTCGAAGGTGAGCTGGGGCGGCTTGCGGGCGAACTGGCGAGAGGGCGCGGTCACGTACTCGGCGTAGGCGTTGGCCGCCCGGGGGAACCACGGCATGCCGAACACCGGGTCGCCCGGCGCCAGCGTGGTCACCCCGTGCCCGACCGCCTCGACCACCCCGGCCACGTCCCAGCCGACCGTCAGCGGCGGGTCGCCCAGCACCGCCGCCATCCCCCGCCCGGACCGGGTCTTCCAGTCGACGGGGTTGACGCCGGCGGCGCGCACCCGCACCAGCACCTCGGTGGGTAGCGGTACCGGCACGGGCGCCTCGCCCAGCTCGAGCACCTCGGGGCCGCCGAACGCCTGCTGCGTGATGATCCGCATCGGTCCAGGGTGCCACTCCGGTGCACGATCGCCGGGCGCATGCGCCAGGATGGTGGCATGGCCGACATCCGGCGCCCGGCACGGTTGACCGGCGAGGAGGTCGCCCGCGTGCTGCGCCGCGCGGCCGAGCTCGACGCCCTCGAGCCCGACGACGACCCGGGCGCCTACGACCCTGCCGCCGTCGAGGAGGCGGCCCGGGAGGTCGGCCTGTCGCCCGCCGCGGTCCGCCAGGCCGTGGCCGAGCTGCGGGTCGGGGCCCTCCCGGCCCCCAGCGTCGAGGGCCGCACGCCGGTCGTCGGGTCGCGCTCGGTGTGCCACCAGCGCCTGGTCGACCGGTCGCCCGAGACGGTGAACGCCACGGTCGACCGGTTCCTGCACACCCAGATGTTCGAGCTGCGGCGGCGGGCGGGCGACCGGTCGCTGTTCCGGCCCCGCAGCGACCTGGTGGCGAGCCTGCGGCGCGGCCTCGACTTCGGTGGCGCCATCAAGCTCGACGGCCTGCGCACCATCACCGTCGACGTGCTCCCCGCCGACGACCGGACGCTGGTGCGGGTCGAGGCCGAGCTGACCGCCAGCCGCGCCAACGCGGTGGCCGGCGGGGCCGCGGCCGGCTCGGCGGTGGCACTCGGCACGGGCCTGTTCGGGGCCCTGTTCGCGGAGCCCATCCTGCTCATCAGCGCGCTGCCCGCCGGCGCCGTGATCGGCGGGAGCGGCATCCGGGTGGCGGAGGCCCGGTGGCGCAAGCGGCGCGACGACGTGTCCGAGGTCCTCGCCTCCCTGCTCGACCGCCTGTAGGAGGCCGAGCGGATCGGGCGCTCGCCAGGGCCTACGCGTGGCGATCTGGCGCGGGAGCACCGGCTCGACAGCTCGGCCGACCGGCGATGCAGCACGGTGACCAGCAGCGACATGACCTATCCGCGCCGTCTCCGAGGCACATCTAGGGCTCGGTCGGGCCGTCCGCGTGCGGGTCGGGCTCGACCTCGACCCAGATGCCGAGCGGGCCGAACACGGCGAGGGCCATGTCGACCACCTGATCGGGACCGATGACGACGTTGCGGAACGCGGCGGCGCCCCGCACGCCGGCGATCGTCGTGCCGTGCAGCGCCACG
>DASSGC010000185.1:0-2933 GCA_035693765.1 Acidimicrobiales bacterium | reverse complement strand
GGGCGGCGTCCAGGCGGCGCCACCGGTAGGCGAGCAGCGCCCGGGCGACCTCGGGGAGGTGGGTGGCCACGGCGGGCAGCACGAACAGCTCGTCCCAGAAGACGTGGCCGCGGTAGCCCTCCCCGTGCAGGCCCCGGGCGGGCACGCCCGCATCGAGCGCGGCGGTGTGGGGCGAGATGGTCTGCAGCAGGTGGAACACGTGCAGGTTGAGCACGAGCTGGACTTCGCGGTCGGCGTCGAGCCCGATGCTGAACCGGTCCCACAGGCGCCGCCACATCGCCTCGTGCTCGGACAGCAGGCGGTCGAACCCGCGGGGCGCGCGGTCCAGCTCGTCGACGGCACCGAGGACGGGCGAGCTGATCGCGACGTCCCGCGACGTGCACACCGCCACCACCTTGTCGATCACCACCGGCGCCCCGTCGCGCAGTGACAGGTCGAACCGGTGCGCGTACCGGTGACGCCGGGCGTCGGCGTCCCAGCCCGGCGGGCCCGCGCCGGCCACCGACGTCCGGGCCGCGACCGCGATGCGGATGCCGCTCTGGGAGGTGTCCGCCTCGACGGCGAACAGGTCGGCCGCCTGCAGCCGGACGGCGATGCCCCGGAGATGCCGCTTCTGCAGCAGGGCGTACTCGGCGACGTTGGCGTTCGTCACCCCGGCGTCCACGCCCGAGCGGACCGCCACCCGCCCGCTCCACCCACGGGCGACGACGACCGTCTCCAGGGCGGCCACGTGCGGCCGGGCCATCGACACCAGCCGCCGCTGGGTGATCTCCAGCCGGCGGCCGGCGGCGTCGGCGAGATCGACGCGGCGGGACAGCACCCCGTGGCGCAGGTCGAGCTCGCGGCGGGACCTGGTGGTGATGAGGCCGCCGCCGGACCACCACTCGCCCCCCTCGACCTGCACGTCGAGCAGGAGCCAGTTCGGGGCGTTGACGATCTGCTCGTCCTCCACCTGGCGCCCGTGGACCGTGCTGGTGAGCCGGTTGTAGACACCGGCCAGATAGGTGCCCGGGTAGTGGACGCCGTCGGCGGCGCGTTCCGGTGCCGCACCCCGCGTGCCCATGTACCCGTTGCCCAGCGTGGTGAGCGCCTCGCGATGGCCTTCGTGGGCCGGGTCGAAGCCCTCGTAGACGAGCGACCACGGATCGGCCCGGAGCGCGCCCAGGTCGAGCTGCTCGACGTCCTGGACCACCAGGTCGGCGCCGGCGGCCTCCAGGACCTCGCGCCGGCCGAGCCGGTCGACCCCCACCGCCAGGGCGAAGCCGCCCCGCCGCGCCGCGCCGACCCCCTCGGGCGTGTCGTCGACCACCGCGACGCGGCCCGGGGCCACGCCGAGGCGGCGAGCCGCCTCCAGGAACAGCGCCGCGTCGGGCCCGCCCCCGACCCCGCCACGCCGGGCGCCGTCCACGATCACGTCGAACAGGCCCTCCAGATCGGCGGCGGCCAGCAGGGCGTCGATGTCGGGGGCGGCGGTCACCAGCCCGGTGGGCACGCCGCCGGCCCGGAGCCGGCGCACCAGCGCCACCGTGCCCGTGAACACCCGGACGCCCCGATCGCCGGCGACGGCCGACGCGTCGGTGACCACACCGTCGAGGTCGAAGATCACCGCGTCGTAGGGCGGTGTGGCGCCGATCGGTGCGACCCCGGACGTACCCACGTGCCGGTGGGCCCGCCGATCTCCCGCCATCAGGCGCCCCCGTGGGCGACGCCGTGCGGGTCCGGGCTCGGCATGCCACGAGAGGGTACCGACACGGTCGAGGTCGCGACGCGCCGCCGGGCGACGCAGCTCAGCCGGTGCGCACGGCGCCGACCGCCAACACCTCCCCGGCGTCGGCCCGGCCGAGCGCGGCGGCCACCTCCTCGCGACTCCTGGCCAGATCCTGGGCGGCGGCGTCGAGCCGGTCGAGCCGTGCCCGCAACATCGCCCGCAGCTCCGGGCACGGCCCGAACGCCGGGCGGTCGTCGAGGGCGCAGGGGAGCAGCGCCTCGACCGCCGCCAGCGGGAGGCCCAGCACGTCACCAGGGCCGAGCCGCGCCGCCACCTGCTGCTGAAGAACGTCTACGACGTCGAGCTCTCCCGCGACGGCGACATCTGGGTCATCGACCGGATGGTCATCCGCAACGTCTGGCACCACGGTGACCCGGCGGTCCTGTTCGGCGCCGGGGGTTGACATCGTTCGTCCCCGAGGGAGCGCTGATCGACGGCCCGACCGGTGGACCGCCAGGTGGCCGCGACCTGCTGTGCGCGGGCGCGCTGGCCGCCGCGATCGGGGAGACCGCGGACGTGCTCGACCCGCGCGTCAGCGTGCCCCTGGTCCTCGACGTGGTGTTCGGCATGGCCAAGATGGTCCCGATGTCGCAGGCGGCGCTCGCCGACGTCGCGGACGCCTGACGCAGCCGTCCACGCCGTCCCGAGACGACGTCCGCCCGGGGGCGGCCGGCGGTACTCTCGGCGCCGCGTGGGGCGACTTCGGGGAGGTGCCCAGGGGACGATGGGGGCCGATCCCGGCGGTCCGGCCGGGCCGCGGCGTCGAGGGTGACACGGTGCCGATCGACGTCCGCTTCCCCCGACCCGCCGCCGACCGCTGCCCGGGGTGCGATGGCCCCTTCGACGGATCCCGGTGCGGGCGGTGCGGTCTGGTCCTCGTGGGTGACGACGCCGCCATGCTGTGGCGGATCGACGGCGAGCTCCATCGCCTGAGCGTCCAGCGCGAGGAGGTCCTGGCCCGGCTCCACGCCGGCGGCCAGGCCGTCGAGGCCACCCCGGTGGTCGAGGGACGATCGCCGGCGCTGCCCCCACGGCCCCAGTTCGCCCCGCCCCCTCCCCCATCCCCGGCGAGGTTGTCGCTGCCCGCGCCGCCCGGGCGCCCGCTTCCGCCGCCGCCGGTGTGGGCGGGCCTGGACGTGACGCTGCCCAACCTCCTGCTCGGCCT
>DASSGC010000184.1:0-2328 GCA_035693765.1 Acidimicrobiales bacterium | reverse complement strand
AGCGTCGTCGTCGTAGAACGGGGTCATGGGAGCAACCCGCACAGGGGGAGCTGGTTGTACAGCTCGCAACGTCCCGGGACCCGCTTCCATGCGGGGGGCGGCGGTGCCGCCGGGGCGGGGGGCGGGGTGGCGATCCAGTCCCAGTGGCGGCCACCACGGGGACCGCGGGTCTGGTGCTGCACAGCGATGGGGGCCAGGCACCGGGCGCCGCCTGTGTAGTCGTCCCACACCAACAGCGACCCGTCCCGCTCCCCTTGGCCCTCGTTGAGACGCCCGTAGCGCCAGTGCCCACGGTGCCGCCACCGAACCGGCTCCCCTGTCGGTTCAGCTCGGGAGGACCGCTGGCGAGTCATCGCCTGTACCGCCAGGCCTCGACCTGGCTGCAAGTGCAGCCGTGCGGGTGCGCCACCACATGGCACGCCCCAGGGTCCGGGTCCGTGCACACGCACACCACCGGATGACCCACGATCCCGGTCAGCGACCCGTCATCGAGGACGGCGCCGGTGCCCCAGCAGTCTCCGCACTTGTCGGCCGGAGCCTCGACCCCGACCCCCGCCGCCGTCTCGAACCCGATCACCTCAGCCAACGCCATCTTCGTCCCCTCCTGACTCGTCCGGCTTTCTCGTCACCGGAGCCTGTCCACACTGTATGCGAACTCCACCGTGGACTCTACCCTATAAGTACGGCTGCAAACCTAGGGAGGTTGCCGCCCCCTAGAACCGCACAGATCTACGACGTAAGGTGGACACATGGTCCGGAAGTCGTCACGCTCCAGCAGCTACCAACGCCTCGCTGACGACCTCGCGCAGCAGATCACGACTGGCGATCTCGCTCCGGGCAGCCCGCTGCCGAGCGAACGCGAACTCAGCGACCGTTACAAGGTCTCGGCCACGACCGTCCGGACCGCGATCCGACTCCTGAAGGAAGCTGGACTCGTTGTCAGCCACCAAGGTCGCGGCAGCTTCGTACGCCTACCTCGCGAGAAAATCCGCCGTGATGCCCGCGATCGGTACAACTGGGAGAAGAAGCGAGCTGCCCTCACGGAGCAGGACCGAGCACAGTGGGTTCTTCAACGAGACGCCGCCGTCGATCCAAGCCAGATCGACTTCTCGGCTGAGTTCGAGCGTCTCCCCGCTAGCGCCGAACTGGCGGCACGTTTCGGGATCGTCGCCGGGACTCCGATGCTCCACCGGATGTACCGCACTGGTGGTCCAGACGAGCACGGGGCGTACATCCTCAGTGACTCGTGGCTGCGAGTCGACCTGATCGAAAGCAACCCCGCCCTGCTCGATCCAGCCAACGAGCCATGGCCAGGCGGCACCATCCACCAGCTCCGAACCGTCGGCATCGAGGTCGCGCGGATCATCGATGAGGTGACGGGCCGTCCGCCATCCCCTGACGAAGCCCGAGCGCTACAGCTCCACGACGTCGGTACCGCCGTGCTCGAAATTCGGAAGACGTCCATCGACACGACGGGGCGTGTTGTCGAGATAGCAACCGCCGTTCTTGCCGGCGACCGTACGGAACTCGTCTACACCACCGACCTCGACCCGTGGTAGATGCCTACCCCGCTCCTGGACTACTGAACGGCAGGCGGATCACGTTCTCAGCGAGTGAACGTCGCCCTCCGACGACGGCCAGGCGGTCATCGACCTGGCGGCGGTGTCGAGGCTGCTCGGTCGCGGGGTAGTCGCTGGGATGGTCAATCCTCGGGCGGCGGGCACTCGACACCGCCCATCCTGGCGAGGTTGCACCAGGTGTCACGGGCGACCTTCCAGTCCCGGTCGACCAAGACGGCGTGTCCTGGGCGCTCCAGGCCGGATGGGAACTGCGCCAGGAACAGGGTGAAGTGGACCTCGGCCTCGTCATCGCTGACGAACCGGATGGATTCCACGGACACGTCGATCCCGCTGGATGGGTAGCGCTCGTTCAGGGTTTGCATCGCCGTAGCGAGGTTGCCGCCACCCGCTATCGCCTCACATCGC
Organism: Acidimicrobiales bacterium; assembly: GCA_035693765.1. Lineage (GTDB taxonomy): Bacteria > Actinomycetota > Acidimicrobiia > Acidimicrobiales > VFJN01 > ZC4RG19. The sequence continues at coordinate 343 of DASSGC010000184.1, read as the reverse complement.
TCGGCGAACGACAGGTCCGGGTTGAACAAGGTCTCGAAGGCCTGCTCGATCGCCAGCTCGGCGCTGTCGCGGTCGGCCACCTGACCGGGAGTCGGCCGGATGCGCAGCATCTTGTCGCCGGCTGGGGCAGCGGCGATCGCCTCACCCGCCTGGGCGACGCAGCGCTCGCAGATGTACGTGGCGCCACTGCTGCGCACCAGGTGTTCCACGACCTCATCGCGGCGGCCGCAGAACGAGCAGCGCCTGCGGTTACTCCGCCCACCGCCCCCGAATGCAGGTCCCCTCATGACACTGACCACGCCAGCCCTCCTTCCGCTGCCCAATTCCACCAGACGCCGGGACC
>DASSGC010000183.1:0-3427 GCA_035693765.1 Acidimicrobiales bacterium | reverse complement strand
GTTGGTGAAGGCCGCCTGGGTGAGCGCGGCCGGGTGGGGCAGGGTCTGCACCACCGACCAGCCGTCGGTGTCCCAGATGCGCAGGCTCAGATCCGAGCTGCCGGCGGCCAGGTAGGCGCCGTCGGCGCTAAACGCGACGGTGTTGACCCAGCTGTCGAACAGACCGTCGGCGACCTCCACCGGCCGCGGTGCCGCTGACGACGAGACGTCCCAGACCTGGAGCGTGCCGCCCCGGGACCCGGCGGCCAGGAACCGGCCGTCGGGGCTGAAGACCACGTCGAACACCGAGCCGTCGTCGGCCGGGGCGACCCCGGACCGGCGCGGCGCGGCGCCGCCGGCCAGGTCCCACAGCTGCACCTCACAGGTCTCCAGCCCGACCGCCAGCCGCCCACCGTCGGGGTGGTAGGCCACGCCCCACGTCACGTCCAGCGCCGGCAACAGGGGCAGCTGCCGGGGATCGGCGGGGTCGCCGATGTCCCAGCGGAACACGCCGTCGCCCTCGCCGGTCGCGGCCAGCTCGGTGCCGGTCGGGTCGATCGCCAGGGCCTGGATGGGGCCGGTCGGGCCCGCAAGCTCGACCTGCAGCCGCTCGGGGTCGTCCGGGTCGGCGACGTCCCAGAGGGTGATGCCGGCATGGGCATCGCCGACGGCCAGCGTGCGGTCGTCGGGGGTGAGCGCCAGCGCGTAGATCTCGAGATCGGGGACGTCGAGGTCGATCGCCCCGGCCCGGCGGAGCTGGTCGGGCCGATCGCCGCTGCGGGTGAACAGCTGCACGGTGCCGTCGTCGGAGTTGCTCACCGCGACCAACCCACCCCCGGCGAGACACCGAGGGCCGTCGAGCCCTCCCCCCCGAGGTACCGGGTGCTCGCGGCGACCGCCGACGAACCCAGCAGCGCCGACCGGGCCTCGGTCGTCGCCGAGATCTCGTAGCCGGCTAGGGCGAGCTGGGCCGCGAGCGTCGGGTCGGTGGACCGCAGGGTCTCGGCCTTGACGGCGATCTCGCGGGACAGCGCCTCGTCGCGGGCCACCGCGGTGTCGTGCCGCGCCTGGTTGAACCCCAGGGCAAGACTGCCGGCCACTAGGGCGGCCACCGAGACCACCGCGAGGCGCGTCCGCAGCCGGCGGGTCTGGCGCCGCTGGGCGGCCTCGACGGCCACGGCGGCGCGGGAGCTCGATGCGACGAACTCCTGCTCGTTCTGGTTGAGCTGCATCCGGGGCGGCGCGCTCGCGACCCAGGTCCGCATGGCCTCGAGGCGGAGCCCGCGGGCGAGCTGGTCGGGGTCGCGATCGGCCTCCTCCCAGGCCAGGGTGGCCTCGGTGACGCCCCGCTGCATGCCGAAGGCGTCCCGGTCCTCGTCGATCCAGGCCGTCAGGCGAGGCCAGGCGCGCAACAGCGAGTCGTGGGTCAGCGCGACCGTCGACTCCTGCGCGGTCAGTAGGCGGACGTCCACGAAGCGCTCGAGGATGGCGGTCACCGTGACCCGGGCCGGGTCCACGGCGATCGCCGGCTCGTCGCTGTCGCTGTCGCCGCCCGGCGTAGGAGCCCCGGGAGGCGCGGGACCGTCGAGGGCCAGGAGCTCGGACAGGCGGGCCACGCGGCGGGTGGCGGCGACGGCGGGCTCGACGTGGACCAGCCGCAGGAAGACCTGGCGCACCAGCTCCCGGCCGGCCTCGTCGAGGTCGTCGTAGATCCGCTGCGCGGTCCCCTCGATCGCCCCGCCGATCCCGCCGGTCGCCGCGTAGTCCCGCAGCGTCATCTCCCGGTGACGGGCCCGGGTCCCAGGTCATGCGCAACGCATGCGCCAGGAGCGGCAGCGCACCCACGTCGTGCTGGCCGCCGAGCGCGCCCCGCGGCACGAAGTCGTCGAGCAGGACGTCGACCAGCTCGTCCTGGACGGCGAAGCCCGCCCTCGTCGCCGGCTGGTTGATCGCCGCCCGCAGCTGGCCGCGGGTCATCGGGCCCACCACGACCTGGGCATCGGGCAGTGTCCGCGCCAGAATCGGAAAGCCGGTGACGGCCCCATAGCAGTCCGCGCGCAGGCCGGCGACCGCCGCGCACCCCACGGTCGCCGCCGGCGCGACCAGCGCGGCGAGGGCGGCGACGAAGCGCTCCTGCTCGGCCGGGTCGCCACCGGCCTGGTACAGCTCCTCGAACTGGTCGATAACCACGACGAACCCGACGGCCCCCGGGGCCGCCGCGCCGACCGTGCCGGCCCATTCCTCGGGATCGGCACTGCCGCACAAGCTTCCTTCGACCGCCGCCGGGTCGAGGCCCTGGTGCTCGGCGACTACGCCGACCAGGCGCGCCACGGGCTTCTCGCCCGGCGTCATCGTCACCACCTGCAGCCCGAGCCCTTCGAGCACGGGGCACAGCCCGGCCTGGAGCAGCGACGACTTGCCCGCGCCCGACGCGCCGACCACCCAGAGAAGCCGCGGCTGGCCGGGACGGTCCACCATCGCCTGGAAGCGGTCCGCGGCCTCGGCGACGAGCTCGTCCCGGCCGAAGAACCACTCGGCGTCGTCACGGCCGTAGCTGTCCATGCCCGGGTAGGGCGCGAGCCGGCTCGCCCCCCGGCCCCGTAGCCGGACCACCTCGTCCATCAGCGCGTCGGCGTCGTCCCCGGCGAAGCCCAGCACCACCAGCAGCTGCCGGAACCGCTGGTCCTGGCCCCGCGCCGGCAGGAACCGGCCCTGGCACCAGTCGCGGACCGACGACAGCGGGTTCTCGCTGGCGCGGGCCAACGCCCGGTAGGTCAGGTTCGAGGTGACGCGCCGTTGGTCGAGCAGCGCCGCCAGGTCCGCCCGGGTGCGGACGTGACGCAGGTCCATCCGCTCACCGAGCGGATCGTCGCCGGGGACCCGCCGTCCCCCCGTACCCGCCATCGCTGCGACCGTACCCCGCGAGGCGTGCGAAACGAGCGGGTTTGTGCGGGTTTCCGTTCGTTGCGTGGGCCGGAGGCCGGCGGCTGGTTCGCTGTTCCCATGACCCGGCGAGGGGGCACCGAAGCCCGACGAAGAGACACCGATCACCCCCGCGACACCGGCCCCAGGAACCGAGCGATGCCTCAGGTGGACGACCCTCTCCCGGCAGCGCTCTCGGTGGATCCGGACACCAAGGTCGCGGGCAGCGGCATCGACGCGCTGGCGACGGCGCTGCTGCTCGGCGACGTCCGCCGGTTCCTCACCGTTCCCGGCAGCCCCGCCACCCGGCTGGCCGACGCCCTCGTGGCGAGAGGCGCCGAGGTGATCAACGCCCACGACGAGAAGACGGCCATTGAAACGGCCTTGGGCCTGGCGCTCGTGGGTGTCCGGGCAGGGGTGATCGCCAAGGGCAACGGCGGGTTGGTCCTGGCCGAGGCCCTCCAGAACGCTGGCCCCCACGAGATCGGCGGCCTGCTCGTCCTACTGGGGGACGACCCAGCGGACG